>NZ_SDIG01000152.1:0-16041 GCF_004122755.1 Streptomyces sp. TM32 | reverse complement strand
GCTCCAGGCGTCCTCGGCGTCCAGGTCGACGTGGCTGGTGGCGCGCGGGGCGACGGGAGCGGTGACGTAGGTGGGGAGGGGGACCGGGACGGGCTCCCAGCTGCCGGCCGCAGGGTGCGGGCGCTCGCGCTCGCGCTGCTGGTCGACCCACTCGGCGTGGTCGGTCTCCTCCACCAGGGCGCGGCGGCCGGCGGTGTGGACGGGTGTGGTGTGCCGTGGGAGCAGGGGCTCTCGCGAGGGGGACGTGCCGGTGGCGCCGCCGCGGGCGGCGTCAGGCCGGTGACGACTGGCGTACGGCGTTGGCGTGGACGGCGGTGTGCAGGTACGGGGCGAGGCCGGGGCGTTGTGCGGTGGGCGGGACGACCAGGGCGAAGGCGCGGGGGTCGGTGGCGAAGTCGTCGGCGATCCGGCCGTGCATGTCGGTGGGGCAGGGGGTGAACCAGCGGCTGATGTGCTGCCGGTGTTCCTCCGCGAGGTCCATGGCGCGCTCGCCGTCCGCCGGTTCCCCGGCGTCGAAGGCGGCGGTCAGCCGCTGCCGCCAGTCGGCGGCCTCGGCCATGATCGTCGTCCAGTCCTCCTTGGAGTGCGTGGCGGCCCGCGCCATCGAGCGCTGGTGGCCCTCGTGGTGCTGCCACTTCAGATGGGCCTGGGTGGCGTAGGTGAGGTCGAAGGTCACCTCGCCGAAGACCTCGAACCGCTCCTCGGGCGTCAGCTCCACCCCGGTCTGCTGGACCTCCATGGCGTGCTCGGCGACCTCGACCAGCCGCTGGAGCGTGGCGATCTGCTCGGTGAGCAGGCGGTGCCGGGCGCGCAGGTGGTCCAGGGCATTGGCCTGGGGGTCTTCGAGGATGGTGGCGATCTCGTCGAGGGGGAAGCCGAGTTCCCGGTAGAAGAGGATCTGTTGCAGCCGGGCGAGGTCGGGGTCGCTGTAGAGGCGGTAGCCGGCCGGGCTGCGGTCGCTGGGGGAGAGCAGGCCGGTCTTGTCGTAGTGGTGCAGGGTTCGCACCGTGATCCCCGCGAAACCGGAGACCTGCCCGACCGAGTAGCCCATCGCAGCGCCTTTCGTCCCGTCATGTCCGGGCGCCGCCCGGGCGGTACGGCGGTGGTGCCGCCGGCCGCCGGGTGGTGCCGTCCTTCAGGGTGGAACCTGACGTCGGGTGAGGGTCAAGCGGGCAGGGGTACCGCGGCCGGTGAGGGCCGTCACCCCCCCCGCCAGGTGCATGGCCTGTCGACCCCGGCCGGTGCACGGGCCGTCGGCCCCCGCCAGTTGCACGGCCCGTCGACCCTGCCCCCTCAGCCGTCGGGGTAGCGCTCCTGGAGCACCGAGTTCACCAGCGCCCGGACGTCCTCCCGGTCCAGCCCCTCCGTATGGGCCCGGCCCATCCAGGCGCGGAGCTCCTCGCGCAGCTGGGCGTCCGCCGCGGAGGTGGGGCGGGCGAGCGTACGGCTGACGAAGGTGCCGAGGCCGGGGCGTGGTTCGACCAGGCCCTCCCGCTCCAGTTCGCGGTAGGCCTTCAGGGTCGTATTGGGGTTGACCTTGGTCGTCGCGGCGACCTGGGCGGCGGTCGGCAGGCGGTCACCCTCCACCAGGGTGCCCAACCGCAGTGCCTGCTGGACCTGTTGGACGATCTGGAGGTAGGTGGCGACACCGCTGCGGCGGTCGATTCGGAACTCGACGACGCTCACCACCTCTCTGCTTCTTCCGCGGCTGCCGCGCTGCCCGACCGCTTGATGATCGGGCTGCCCGTGCCGGGTGTCAAAGCGCCGCCCGGTGCAGGTCGGGTGCGCGTGGTCCCGGTTGGCCGCCGTCCGCTTCTGGCGCCGCGCGCCCGCCCGTTCAGAGCGGCCGCCGGTGCGCCCGCCACACCACGCACGCGAGCACGAGGACGGTCAGCGTCAACAGGATCCCCGCGCCCAGCCACTGCATTCCGGCCATCTGCCCGTAGTCGACGTACTGGGTCACGCGGTTGACGATGCCCAGCTTGGCCCGGCAGGCGCCGGTGTCGCCGGTGGTGCAGGTGCCGTAGCCGTAGAGCCTGCCGTCCGCGGTGGACACCCAGTCGTCCATCCGTACGGCGCCGGGCGGCAGGTCGGGGCCGTTGCCGTCGTACGGGTAGCTGACGCCGCGGAGGGAGCCCAGCCGGTCGCGCAGCCGCTCGGACCAGAGCACGGAGGTGACCATGGCGAGGACGAAGGTGCCGGCCATGGCCGGCACCGCCCGCTTGACCAGCATGCCGAGGGCGATGCCGCAGACGGTCAGGAACAGCGTCCGGGCGACCGGGATCGGGCCGGTGCTCTCGAAGATCCCGCTGGTCAGCCAGTCGCCGTCCATGACGAGGAGGCGCGCCGGTGTCCACAGCCAGGTGAAGACGGCCGACAACAGGGCGGTGCACAGCACGGCGACGGCCAGCGGCAGGCCGAGGGTGGCGGCGATCCAGCGGCCGCGGCTCACCGACTGGGTGTTGATCAGCTTGACGGTGCCGTGCTCCTGTTCCGCGGCGATCAGCGGGGCGCCGAGGAAGACGCCGATCAGGACGGGCAGGTACGTCAGCAGCTGGGTGCCGGTGCGGAACAGCGGGCCGTAGGCGTTCGAGAAGTCGGTGCCCAGGGTCCCGTGGACGGCGGGGCCGGCTCCGTGGGTGTGCAGGAAGTCCGTCAGGCCGGCGCGCTCGTAGGCGAAGGACGCGCAGCCCACGGCGGTGGTCAGCAGGAGGATGCGCAGGACGGTGCGGTGCCGGCGCCAGACCAGCCAGGGCAGACCGTGCAGCAGGGTGCGGCGGGCGGTGGGGCCGTCGGGGGCGCTGCCGGCAGGCGCTGTGGCCGCAGCCCGGGGGCCGGCGGTGCTCGTGCGCGTCACGCCGCGGCCTTCCCGGGGCCGTCGAGGCGGGCCTCGTCCGCGATCAGGCCGGGTGCGTCGGGCGAGCGCAGATAGCCGAGCAGGACCTCCTCCATGCTCGGCGCCAGCGTCTCCCAGCCGTCCGGGACCGGGCCGCCGGGCCGGATCAGGGCGCTGAACTGCCGCCCGGTGATCCGGGCCTCGATCACGGTGTGCCGGCGCCGCAGCTCCTCGGGCACCCCGTCGTCGCCCTCGGCCACGCCCGTCACCAGCAGATGCGCCGGGATGAGCTCCTCGGTCTGGCCGGCCATCCGCAGCCGGCCCTCGGCGAGGACGAGGAGGTAGTCACACATGACCTCCATCTCGGAGAGCATGTGGGAGGACATCAGCACCGTGGTGCCGTGCTCGGCGGCCTCGGCCATCAGCAGCCCCGACAGCTCGTGCCGGGCGAGCGGGTCCAGGTCGGACATCGGCTCGTCGAGCAGCAGCAGCTCGGGCCGCTTGCCGAAGGCGAGGGCGAAGGCCACGCGGGTGCGCTGGCCGCCCGAGAGGGTGCCGATCCGGGCGGTGAACGGCACGTTCCCGGACCGGACGATCCGCTCGGCCAGCGCCTGGTCCCAGCGCGGGTTCAGCTCACGGCCGAGCCGCAGGGTCTCGGCCACGGTGAAGCGGGGGTAGAGGGGCTTGTCCTGGGCGAGGAAGGCGATGCGTTCCAGGACGGCGGGGTCGGAGACCGGGACGCCGAACAGCTTCAGCGTGCCGGTGGTCGGCTGCACCAGCCGGGTCGCGGTACCCAGGAAGGTGCTCTTGCCCGCGCCGTTGGGGCCGACGAGGGCGCAGATGTGGCCGGCGGGGAGCCGGAAGGAGCAGTCCCGCAGGGCCCAGCCGCCGCGGTACTTCTTCCCCAGTCCTTCGGCCTCGATGGCCCACGGGCTCGGGTCGCTCACCGGATCCCCCCTTTAGCTAGTTCATTAGTGGAATGAGTATGGGGAGCGGCCCGGATGCCTGTCAACAAGAGAGCCTGCCGGCGCAGGGAGGCATGTCGGAAAGGGAGGCCGGTCGGCAAGGGAGGCGTGTCGGCGCAGGGCGGGCCGGCGCCGGTGCGGGCGAGCGGCCCGGGGGCCGGCGCCCGCCGTCCAGGTGTCCGTCAGGCGGGCTCCACCAGCGATTTCGCCATGCACCGGCTGTCCTCGTACGTCCGGTACAGCCCGAACTTCTCGACCATCACATAGCCGCTGGAGGCGTACAGCTCCAGCGCCTCGGGCTGCTTGGTGCCGGTCTCCAGCACCATGCGGGAGCGGCCCGCGGCCCGCGCGTCCGCTTCCAGGGCGGCCAGGATCCGCCGGGCCAGGCCCCGCCCGCGCGCCTCCGGGAGCACGAACATCCGCTTGATCTCGGCGTCGCCGATCGAGTACCCCTCGGCCGCGTCCTCCTGCCGGCGCCATCCGCCGGTGGCCAGCGGGCGGGCGCCGGCGTACGCGATCAGGTACGCGCCGTGCGGCGGGGTGAACATCTCCGGGGTGAGCGGGGTGATGTCGCCGTCGTCGCCGTAGCGCCGGGCGTACTCCTGCTGCACCAGCGCGTCGAGGGCGACCGCGTCGGGGTGGTCGTAGCGGGACGGGCGTATCTCCATTCCAGAAATCGTACGGGCGCGCGGGTGCGCGGCGCGATGAGGTTCCGGGGATGGGTATCGTGCCCGGATGCTCACCGTGACCTCTGTGAATGTGAACGGGCTGCGCGCCGCGGCCAGGAAGGGCTTCGTCCCGTGGCTGGCGGAGACCGCGGCCGATGTGCTGTGCCTGCAGGAGGTACGGGCCGAGACCGCGCAGCTCCCGGACGAGGTGCGCGAGCCCGCGGGCTGGCACACCGTGCACGCCCCGGCGGCCGCCAAGGGCCGGGCCGGCGTCTCGCTCTTCACCCGGCGCGCGCCGGAGCGGGTCCAGGTGGGCTTCGGGTCGACGGAGTTCGAGGGCAGCGGGCGCTACGTCGAGGCGGATCTGCCCGGTGTGACGGTCGCCAGCCTCTATCTGCCCTCCGGTGAGGTCGGCACCGAGCGGCAGGACGAGAAGGAACGCTTCCTGGCGGAGTTCCTGCCCTACCTCGTCGACCTGCGCAAGCGCTCCGCCGCGGACGGCCGCGAGGTGGTGGTCTGCGGCGACTGGAACATCGCCCACCAGGAGGCCGACCTGAAGAACTGGAAGGCCAACCAGAAGAAGTCCGGCTTCCTCCCGGAGGAGCGTGCCTGGCTGACCGAGGTCCTCGACGAGAACCACGGCGGCTATGTGGACGTCGTCCGCACCCTCCACCCGGACACCGCGGGCCCGTACTCGTGGTGGTCCTACCGGGGCCGGGCCTTCGACAACGACGCGGGCTGGCGCATCGACTACGCCATGGCCACCCCCGGCCTCGCCGCGCGGGCGGTCAAGGCGTACGTGGAGCGCGCGGCCAGTCATGACGAGCGGTGGAGTGATCACGCGCCGGTGACGGTCGTCTTTGATCGCACGGGCGACTAGGACCTGTTCGGCCGATCACGCGGAGTGCGCCGACGCGATCGTGGGTGATCCGGCTTCAGTCGTGGATGTCGTCGGCCGGCTGGAGTCAGGGCGTACGGGGTACCGAACGGCAGGGCCGTATCCTGAGGCAGGCGATGCAGGCACTTCCGATGCGTCGCAGCTGCCCGTCGCAGCCGGGCGCCGTCCAACTCCCGGTACCGGGTGCCCGGCAAACGATCAGGAGTTGACCGGTGATCAGTCTGGCCGGAGTGGGGGGAGTGGCCCTGGTCGAACTGGGGATGGCCCTGACTCCGGGACCGAACATGATCCACCTCGCCTCTCGCGCGATCACCCAAGGCCGCCGGGCGGGCCTGGTCAGCCTGAGCGGGACCGCCGTGGGATTTCTGTGCTACCTGGTGGCCGCGGCCGCGGGCCTGTCCGCGCTGTTCGCCGCCGTGCCGCTGGCGTTCACGGTGATCAAGCTCGCCGGGGCCGCCTACCTTGCCTACCTGGCCTGGGCCATGCTCAAGCCCGGTGGCCGCTCGCCCTTCGCCCCGGCTCAGGCCCTGCCTCCGGTCTCTGACGTCCGCCTGTTCTCGATGGGGCTCCTGACCAACCTGCTCAACCCCAAGATCGCTCTCATGTACGCCGCTCTGCTGCCCCAGTTCATGGATCCGCAGGCGGGCCCGGACTGGGCGCAACTGCTCCAGCTCGGTGGCGTGCAGATCATCGTGGGGATCTCCGTGAACGCTCTGATCATGCTGGGCGCAGGGCGGGTGTCGGGGTTTCTGGCCACCCGGCCCCGCGTGATGGCCGCTCAGCGGATCGCATCGGGCAGCCTGCTCGGCGTCTTCGCGCTACGCACAGTCCTGTCCCGTACGTCTGTCTCGGCCTGAGCCATGCCCGCGCGCCTGTGACACCGGTCCTGCTGGGGCCGGCCGAACATGTCACGGAGACCGCCGACGCGCTCGCGAGTGATCTGGCTGTTCTCATCAGCAGCGCCCGGCGCCAGAGCCAGAGCGTCTACTGCTGGGTTGCGTAGGAGGAGGTCACCACTCGCCGGGGGGCCGGAACCTGCTCCGGGTGGCAATCCCTACGAGCGCCGCCGGAAGATCTTCTCCACCGTGCTGCACATGCGGGCCAAGACCCGGTACGCATCGGCTCGTTGGCGAGGGTTGGTGCTCAGGCAGGCGACCAGTACAGCGGTGAAGACGGGCAGCAGGACGGCGGCTACGACCGCCACGGTGTACGTCGTCATGGCGCCACGATAGAGCATGCATGGCACTCAGTGCCAGATATCTGACACTGAGTGCCATGGCCTTTCAGGGCTCGGCTATGCGCCAAGTATCGTTCGGGCGGGAGGCGTTGTGGTGCGGTTTGTGAGAAACCGCCTCGGTGGTTCCGGAAGGACCGGCCGGTTCGCCGCGCGTCGGTGCGGCGGCGTGGCACTTCCCCCGCAACGCGGACGCCGGGCACCAGTCGGCCTCAGGTCTCCTCGTGCCCCTGCTCGCGCCGCCACTGCGCCACCTCGGCCCGGACCCGGCGGTCCATGGCCATGGAGAGTTCGGCCTCGACCACGCCCTTGGACAGGGGGCGGAGTTTCTCGATGGTTCCGGCGATGAGATCGACCTCGTCGGGGCACGGCTGCTCTCCCGCGCAGGCCCGTGCCAGGACGTCGGAGAGCACGTGGGTGCGGATGAGGGTGGTGAAGATGTCGGCGAGGGCGTCGGCGTGCGCCCGCACCTGGCGGCCGGCTTCGAGGACGGCGGCCAGCGGGATGCCCTGGTCGACGAGTTCGGTGGAGGCGTCCAGCAGGCGGCGGCTGATGTGTACGAACTCGTCGCCGTCGACGGCGAGATAGCCGATGTCCAGGGACGCGCTGAGGTTCTCGGCGGTGATGTCCCCGCTGAAGTGGTCGGCGAGCTCCGTGGGGGTCAGGCGGACCGGTGTCTCCTCGGACCAGGGCGGCACGAGGGGGTTCTCCAGGCCGAGGAGCTCGCCCACGTCGCGGCCGGCCTCGAAGGCCGAGAAGAGGTCCGCGATGCCGCCGAGGGTGTGGCCGCGCTCCAGGAGGGCGCCGATGGTGCGCAGCCGGGCGAGATGGTGCTCGTTGTACCAGGCGATCCGGCCCTCGCGACGGGGCGCGGGCAACAGCTTGCGCTCGCGGTAGAAGCGCAGCGTACGGACCGTGATGCCGGCCTCCCTGGCCAGGTCGGCCATGCGGAATTCGCGCGCCGGGGGGTCCGCGGGCCCGGAGTGCTCGTCCTGGGTGTGCTCGTTCGCTGCCACGGGTTCAGCCTATGCCGGGGGGAGGGCACCGGGCCGGGGTCCCGGACCGCGGGTGCGGCCGGGGGCAACTTCCCGCCGTCCGCCCCCTACCGCTCGGTACGCGGCTGCCTTACGCTCCCATTGTGCCAGTGATTGCTGGCGCGGTTTTCGGGGGCGGCTGTGACGCCGGATGTCATGGCACCGAAGATGGCACGGAAGAACGTCGGACTCGGGAGGCGGCGGGATGGCCGAGCGCGAGCGCAGGCATGTGCGGGTTGCGGTGATCGGATCGGGGTTCGGTGGTCTGGGGGCGGCCGTCCGGCTGCGGCGCCAGGGCATCACCGATTTCGTGGTCCTGGAGCGGGCCGGGGCGGTGGGGGGCACCTGGCGGGACAACAGCTATCCGGGGTGTGCGTGCGACGTGCCCTCGCATCTGTACTCGTTCTCCTTCGCGCCGCACCCCGAGTGGCCGCGGAACTTCTCCGGGCAGCCGCACATCCGCGCGTACCTGGAGCGGGTCACCGACACCTTCGGGCTGCGTCCGCACCTCCGGTTCCATTCGGAGGTGCAGAGCCTGCGGTGGGACGGCCCGGAGCTGCACTGGGAGATCGAGACGGCGAGCGGGCCGCTGACCGCGGATGTCGTGGTGTCGGCGACCGGGCCGCTGTCGGATCCCAAGCTCCCCGGCATCCCGGGACTGGACACCTTCCCCGGCAAGGTCTGGCACTCCGCGCGCTGGGACCACGACTACGCGCTGAGCGGCGCGCGTCTCGCGGTGGTCGGCACCGGCGCCTCGGCCATCCAGATCGTGCCGGCCGTCCAGCCGGAGGTGGCGCGCTTGACCCTCTTCCAGCGCACCCCGCCCTGGGTGCTGCCGCGCGCCGACCGCAAGATCAGCGCAGCCGAGAAATGGCTGCACACCAAGCTCCCGGCGACCCGGGCCGCGCGCCGCCAACTGCTGTGGAGCATTCGGGAGTTGCAGGTCAGCGCGTTCACCAAGCGCCCGAATGAGCTGGGCCTGCTGGAGTCGCTGGCCCGGAACCACATGAAGAAGGCCATCAAGGACCCGGCGCTGCGAGAGGTGCTGACCCCCGACTACCGCATCGGCTGCAAGCGGATCCTGCTTTCCAACACGTACTACCCGGCCCTGGCGCAGCCGAATGTGGAGCTGGTCGCTGCCGGGCTGAAGGAGGTGCGCGGCAGCACCCTCGTGGGAGCCGACGGGAGCGAAACGGAGGCCGATGCGATCGTTTTCGGCACCGGGTTCCATGTGACGGACATGCCGATCGCGCGGCGCGTCACCGGCGCCCACGGCACGACGCTGGCCGAGGAGTGGAAGGACGGCATGGAGTCGCTGCGCGGCACCAGCGCGGCCGGCTTCCCCAACTTCCTGACCATCATCGGACCCAACACCGGCCTCGGGAACAGCTCGATGATCCTGATGATCGAGGCGCAGCTGAACTACCTGGCCGACTACCTGCGCCAACTGGACGTCCTCGGCGGGAAGATCGCGCTGAGCGCCCGGCCGTCCGCCGTAGCGGAGTGGAACCGCACCATCCAGCGCCGGATGGAGCGCACGGTGTGGAACACCGGCGGCTGCGACAGCTGGTATCTGGACGCGAACGGCCGCAACACCACCGTCTGGCCGGGGACGACCGGGGAGTTCCGGAAGGCCACCCAGCGGGTCGACCTCGCGGAGTACGAGGTGCTGCGGCCGGCCCGCACCCCCGCGGACCGGACTCCCGGCACGGCCGCGGAGGTGGCCGCATGAACCGCTGGCCCGCACACGTCACCAGCGGCCCGTACGCCCCGCCGGTGCCGCGCTCCACGCTGACCGTCGCCTCTGCCGACGGTGCCCGGCTGTACGCCGAGGTCCACGGCCCCCAGGGCGCCCCGGCCGTCGTCCTGGCACACGGCTGGACCTGCTCCACCGCCTTCTGGGCCCCGGTCGTCCGCGAGCTGGCCGCCGACCACCAGGTCGTCGTCTACGACCAGCGCGGCCACGGCCGCAGCCCGGCCGCCCCACCGGCGGGCCACAGCACCGACGCGCTCGCCGACGATCTGGTCGCCGTCCTGGAGGCGGCCCTGCGGCCGGGCGAACGGGCCGTGCTGGGCGGCCACTCCATGGGCGGGATGACGATCATGGCCGCGGCCGGGCGGCCGCAGCTGCACGAGCGGGCCGCGGCCGCGCTGCTGTGCAGCACCGGCAGTGCCGATCTCGCCGCCGAGGCGCGGGTGTTCGCGCTGCGCAGCCCGCAGGGCCGCCGCCGTGCGCACCGCCTGCTGCTGCGCTCGCGCGCCCCGCTCGGCCCGGTCTCGCCGCTCACCCTGCGCGCGCTGAAGTACGCCACCATGGGTCCCGGCGCCACCGCCGAGCAGGTGGCGGCCTGCGCGCGCATCGTGCACGGCTGCCCGGCCGGCGTACGGGCCCGGTGGGGCGCGGTGCTGGCCGGGCTCGAACTCACCGGCGGCGCCGGCCGGCTGGAGCTGCCCACCGAGGTCCTCGCGGGCGGTGCCGACCGGCTCACCCCGCCGGTGCACGCCCGCCGGCTGGCGTCCGTCCTCCCCGACTTCCGCGGTCTGACCGAACTCCCCGGGCTGGGACACATGACGCCGATCGAGGACCCGGGCGCGGTCGCGGGACGGCTGCGCGCCCTCGTCCGCGACCATCTGCACGCGGCCGGCGCCGAGGCCACCGGCAGCGAGGCCACCGACACCGCGCCCGGGGGCGGGCGGCAGACGAAGGAGAGCACGGCATGAGCGCACGCAGGAGCCTGGCGGGCCAGGTCGTCGTCGTCACGGGTGCGGCACGCGGGGTCGGTGCGCTGCTGGCCCGCAAGCTGTCGGCGCGCGGTGCGACGCTGGCGCTGGTCGGGCTGGAGCCGGACGAGCTGCGCGGCGTCGCGGCCGCACTCCACGGCCCGGCGCATCATTGGCATGCCGATGTCACCGACCACGAGGCGATGGACCGGGTGGCGGCCGAGGTCAAGGAGCGCTTCGGGAAGGTCGATGTGGTCGTCGCCAACGCCGGGGTGGCGACCGGCGGTCCGTTCGCGGACTCCGACCCGGTCGCCTGGAAGCGGGTCATCGAGGTCAACCTCATAGGCGGCGCGGTCACCGGCCGCGCCTTCCTGCCCCAACTGACCGAGTCCCGCGGCTACTTCCTGCAGATCGCCTCGCTGGCCGCGATCACCCCGGCGCCGATGATGACGGCGTACTGCGCGTCCAAGTCGGGCGTCGAGGCCTTCGCGCACAGCCTGCGCGCCGAGGTCGGACACCGTGGCGTACGGGTCGGCGTCGGTTATCTGAGCTGGACCGACACCGATATGGTGCGCGGCGCGGACGAGAACGACGTGATGCGCGAACTGCGTTCCCGGCTGCCCTGGCCGTCGAACAAGACCTATCCGCTGGGCCCGGCCGTCGACCGGATCGTCGCGGGCATCGAGCGCCGCTCCGCCCATGTCTACGGGCAGTGGTGGCTGCGCGGGATGCAGTCGGTCCGCGGGTATCTGCCCTCGCTCATCGGGACGGTGGGCGGGCGGGAGGTGCGGCGGTTCGGCGCGCGGCTGGACGGGATGCGGGTCGGGCTGATGGGCGCCGGCGGGGAGGCGGACGAGAAGGCGCGGGCCGGCCGGTGAGCGGGCCTGCGCCCGGCCCGTGAGCGGCCGAATGTCACGGAGAGTGTTCGAACGTGATCGAAATGCGAGCAATGTCCGGGCGTGTCACGCTGAATCGGGGTCATCACCCCCCTACACCCCACTAGGAGTGAACAGCATGGGCATCAAGGACCAGTTCCAGGACAAGGCCAACGAGCGCAAGGACCAGGCGCGCCACGCCATGGGCGACTCTCGCGAGCAGGGTCACGAGCGCGGCCAGCGCAAGGACCAGGAGCGCGAGCGCGGCGGTCAGCGTCAGGACCAGGAGCGCGGCCAGCGTCAGGGCCAGCCGCGGGACCGCGGTCAGCAGGGCCGTCAGCCCGCTCACGACTCGATGGATGCGGCCGAGGGCCGCTACCAGAGCTGAGTTGGCACGTCCTGAACACCACGCGGGGCGACGTACGCGCCATGCGTGAGGGGTGCACCCGGTCGACCGGGTGCACCCCACCGGTGTGCGCTCGGTTCCCCGACCGGTCCGCGCTCCGGTTCAGGCCCCGGCCGCCTCCGCCTGGTCCGCCTCCGCCTGGTCCGCCTCCGCCTGGTCCGCGCCGCGCGCCGGCAGCGCGGGGCGCCGCAGGTCCGGGACGTCCGACAGGTCCGGAGGCGCCGCCGCCGGATGCCGCTCCAGCAACTCCAGTGCGGTGCGCACCGCGACGCCCAGGGTCGGATGCCGGCCCTCGGCCCAGTGCAGCGGTGACCGCAGTGCCTCGATGTCGACCTCGACGCCGTGGTTCTCCACGCCCCAGCCGTAGAGCCGGAACCACGCGGCGTTCATCGGGACGGTGATGGTGGTGCCGTCGCCGAGGAGGTGCCGGCCGGTCATCCCGACCACGCCGCCCCAGGTGCGCATGCCCACCACCGGGCCGATGCCCTGGAGCTTGAAGGCCGCGGTGATCATGTCGCCGTCGGACGAGGTCATCTCGTCGGCGACCGCCACGACCGGGCCTCGCGGGGCGTTGCTGGTGTACGAGACGGGCTCGGCGTCGCGGGTCAGGTCCCAGCCCATGATGGTGCGGGTCAGCTTCTCGATGACCAGCTCGGAGATGTTGCCGCCCGCGTTGCCCCGGACGTCCACGATCAGCGCGGGCAGTGAGACCTCCTTGCGCAGATCGCGGTTGAACTGCGCCCAGCCGGAGCCGCCCATGTCGGGGATGTGCAGATAGCCGCACCGCCCGCCGCTCAACTCCCGTACCACCGCCCGGCGTTTGGCCACCCAGTCCTGGTAGCGCAGCGGCCGTTCGTCGACCAGCGGGACCACCGCGACCCGGCGGGTCGGCCCCTCGCCCTCGGGCGCGGAAAAGGTGAGCTCCACCGTGGTGCCGCCGGCCGCGGCCAGCAGCGGGGCCGGCCCGGCCGCCGGATCCACCCGGCGGCCGTCGACATGCGTCAGCGCCGCGCCCTCGCGGATGCCCGTACCGGCCAGCGGGGAGCGGGCCTTGGAGTCCGAGGACTCGCCGGGCAGGATCCGCTGCACCACCCAATGGCCGTCCCGGCACACGAAGTTGGCGCCGAGCAGGCCCATGGCGCGCTGGTAGTGCGGCGGCCCCTCGTTGCGCCGGGCGCCGGTGACGTACGCATGCGAGGTACCCAGCTCGCCCAGCACCTCCCGCAGCAGATCGGCGAACTCGTCCGGGCTGGCGACCCGTTCGAGCAGTGGCCGGTACTGCGCGAGCACCCCGTCCCAGTCGATGCCGCACATCCCCGGGTCCCAGAAGTACGCCCGGACGATCCGGCCCGCCTCCTCGTAGGCCTGGCGCCACTCGGCCGCCGGATCGACGTCGTGCAGGATGCGCCGCAGGTCCAAAAAGACCGTGGAATCGCTGTCCGGCGGCTCGGTCGCGGGCACCGCACGCAGCTCGCCCTCGTCGTTGACGACCAGCCGGGAGCCGTCGCCGCTGAGCGCGAACCCGTCCAGGGAGCTGGTGAGTTCGGTGCGCCGGGCCTTGGTCAGGTCGAAGTGTTCGAGGGTGGGCCGGCCCGAGGTGTCGGCGGGGTTGGCGAAGGTCTCGCCCAGCGCGCCGGAGATCGGCCAGCGCAGCCAGACCAGTCCGCCGCCGCTGACCGGCTCCAGGGACGAGTACTTGGACGCCGCCACCGGGAACGGGGTGACCCGGTTCTCCAGCCCCTCCACCTCCACCAGCACGGGACCTTCACCGGGCGTCGGCGGAGTCTCGTCCGGGTCCAGGCCGCCGGCCGCGGGCCGCCCCTCCGGGGACAGCGCGAAGGGGGAGGGGGTCGCCGAGGACAGCGGGACGAGATAGGGGCGGCAGCCCAGCGGGAACGACAGATCGCCGGTGTGCACGTCATAGACGGGGTCGAAGCCGCGCCAGGACAGGAACGCCAGATAGCGGCCGTCGCGGGTGAACACCGGCTGCTCGTCCTCGAAGCGGCCGTTGGTGACGTCCACGATGTGCCCGTCGGACAGCCGGGCCATCCGGATCTGCCGCAGCGTACGGCCGATGCCGGGGTGCGACCAGGTCAGCCAGCGCGAGTCGGGGGAGAACGCCAGGTCGCGGACCGGGCCGTTGGCGGAGCGGACCAGCTCGGTGACCGTGCCGTCGGCCGGCGCCGCGCCGGTGCCGCCCTCCTCCTCCGGGCGGGCCACCTCCACCAGCAGCAGCCGGCCGTCGTTGGCGGCCACCGCGAGACGGTCACCGTCGGGCGAGGCGATCAGCTCGTGGACCCGGCCCAGCTCACCGGTGGCCAGCCGCCGGGGCTCGCCCGGTTCGCTGGCCCGCGGCAGATCGGTGATTTCGATCGCGTCCGCGCCCTCGGCATCGGTGAGGTAGGCGATCCGGCCGGTGGACCCCAGCATGACGGGCAGCCGGACCCGTACGCCCGGGGTGTCGTGGATGGTCCGGGCCGGGCCGTCGCGGTGGGTGAGCCAGTACAGGCTGCCGCGGATGCCGACCGCGCTGGCCCGCCCGGTGGTGTCCACCGCGAGCGAGGTCACGTGCGAGGCGGCCGGGACCTGGTACACGCGCCGGCCGGCCCGCGGACCGCCCAGGCGCACGGCCAGCTTGCGCGGCACGGCGTCCGCGCTCAGGTCGTCGATCAGCCAGAGGTCGCCGGCGCACTGGTAGACGATGCGCGAGCCGTCGGTCGAGGCGTGCCGGGCGTAGAAGTCGGCGTGGTCGGTGTGCCGGCGCAGATCGGTGCTGTCGGGCAGGCAGGAGTAGACGTTGGCGATGCCCTCGTGGTCGGAGAGGAACGCGATCCGGCCGCCGACGAACATCACCGAGTCGAGATGCCCGTGCAGATCCGGCATCAGCCGGGTCCCGTGCAGCCACATCCGCCCCGTCGCACCGCCCCGGTAGCGCTTCCAGGAGGCGGGCTCGTGCGGCGGTTTGCCGGTGAGCAGCAGGGTGCGGCGCTCGCCGTCGACATCGGTGACCGCGATGTCGGAGACCGGCCCCCAGGGCAGCTTGCCGCCGGTGCCGCCGTCGGCGGGCAGGCTGTAGGCCCACGAGTAGTACGAGAACGGCTGGCCGTGCGAGGAGACCGCGAGGACATGGGCGTTGCCCTCGTGGTCGGGCGGCGTCCAGCCGCAGACCCGGGCGTCCGTGCTGCCCCAGTACGTCAGCCGGCGGGCCGGGCCGCCCTCGACCGGCGCGAGATGGACCTCCGGGTCGAGGCTGCGCCAGGACGTGAAGGCGATGTGCTGCCCGTCGGGGGAGAAGCGGGGGTGGCCGACGCGGGTGCGGTCCACGGTCAGCCGCCAGGCGCGGTCGGCCTCCCGGCCCTCCGGGGCGAGCGGGGCGACCCACAGATCGTCCTCGGCGGCGAAGCAGAGGAGTTCGCCGTGCAGATGCGGAAAGCGCAGATACGAGCCGGCGGGCGGGCCCGGGGTGGCGGGCATGCGGCGCAGCCGTCCGCGAGGCCCCGCGGGGTTCGGCTCCGGGCGCGGCCCGACGGCCTCGGGTGCATCGCTCATGCCGAAACCTCGCTTCGCTCGGCCCCGCATTCGCGAGGCGCGCACCTGTTCATGGTTCGCTCGCTGCCCTCGCTCACGCCCCCATCGTTTCGAGACGGGCGAGCCGCGGCAAGTCGATCGGGTGACGCAGACCACTTTCGAAACGGTTCCGTTTCGCTGGGCCTGTCGCTACAGTCGAAGTGTACGAAACAGTTTCGTTCGCCATCGACGGGGTGGCGGCGCTGATACGGTCCGGACGGAGGTGTGTGCCATGGGACGCAGCCGGCTGACTCCCGAGCGGGAGGCCGAGCTCTACGACGCCGTACTCGATCTGCTGCGCGAGGTCGGTTACGACGCCCTGACCATGGACGCCGTCGCCGCCCGGACCCGCTCCAGCAAAGCCACCCTCTACCGCCAGTGGCAGGGCAAGCCGGAGCTGGTGGCCAGGGCGCTGCGGTGCTCCAAGCCGGCCGGCCCCGGCGATGTCGACACCGGCACGCTGCGCGGCGACTTCGCCGAACTCGTGCGCCGCTCCGATGAACACGGAAGGGTCGAGAAGGACGCCGCACTGATGCGTGCTCTGGGGATGGCCATCCACGGCAACCCCGAGCTCCACCAGGCCCTGCGTGACGTGCTCCTCGACCCCGAGGTGACCGGGCTGAACGCGATGCTGCAACGCGCCATCGACCGTGGCGAGATCGCGGCCGACTGCCCCGCGCTGCAGTTCGCCCCGCACATGCTCGTCGGTGCGATCATCGCCCGTCAGCTCATCGAGGGCCGCCCCGCCGACGGCGCGTTCCTGTCCGCCTATCTCGACGCTGTGGTCTTCCCCGCCCTCGGCATCTGACCCACCCGCCCGATCGGTCTGCCCCACCT
>NZ_SDIG01000151.1:0-16400 GCF_004122755.1 Streptomyces sp. TM32 | reverse complement strand
GGGCCGGCGGGTCGGGTTCCGCGGTCTCGCGGCGGCGCAGGGCCCACAGCCCCACCGCTCGGACGACCTCTCCCACCAACAGCGCCAGTGTGAGATACAGCACCATGGCCAGCCACAGGTAGCCGGGCCAGGCCAGGATCTGCTGGAGGGGGAAGGGAACGCCGGCCGGGCTCGACAGCAGGGCGGCGAGGGCGGTCAGCGGGAGGACGAAGGCGGCCGCGGTGCCCGCGCCGCGGAGCCGGCTGCCGGGGTTCGTGGTGTCCCGGACCAGCCGGCACCACAGATAGCGGTGCACGCCGAAGAACAGTCCGAGGACCGGGACCACGATCAGAGCGAAGATCACGGCGAATCCCCGTTCCCGTCGGTCAGGAGGCGGACGAGGAGGACGAGGAAGGAGAGACGGACTGGTCAGCGGTGTCGGCGGGGTCGGCGGCGGCCTCCCGGCGCAGTGCCCGGACTCCGCGGAACCCGATCACACCAATCACCGTCCCCAAGAGAAAGGACGCCACCGCGAGCAGGAGATGGACCCAGAAGTAGGCGGTCGGGTCACCCGCGTCGTCGAAGGCGAGACCGCTCCCGTCCTTCCAGAGGTTTTTGACGAAAGTGATCCAGATGAACCAGCTCCACACCCCGAAGGCGAGCAGGAACCAGGACACGGGGCGAGAGAGCTTCATAGATCCCAGTATGGGCAGCGGCTCCATCCGGCGGGCGACAGGGGCACTCTTCCGTGGGGTGCTGTCGGCGTCGCGGGCAAAGCCGGGTACGTTCACCGACGTGCCGACGACCTCCTGTGCTTCCACGGCTTCCACCGACCTGACCGCTCTGGCCGCCCCGTCCGCTCCGACTGCCCCGTCCGCCACCCCGGCACGCGCGGCGCGTCCGGGCTTCCGCCTGCGTACCGCCGCCACGCTGGCCGTCTCCGGGCTGGTGGCCTCGCCGCTGCTGGCCGGCACCGCCCACGCCGACCCCAAGGCTCCCGCGCCGCCGGCGAAGATGTCGCAGATCGGCGGGGACCGATTGGGTGCGCCCGGCGTCCAGGTGGCGCCGAAGCCCGGTGCCCCGAAGCTGCCCGGGCCGGACGCGCTGACCGCCCGCTCCTGGATCGTGTCGGACGCGGAGTCCGGCAAGGTGCTGGCCGCCAAGAACCCGCACTGGCGGCTCGCACCGGCCAGCACGCTGAAGATGCTGTTCGCCGACACGGTGCTGCCGAAGTTCCCGAAGGACCAGAAGCACACGGTCAAGCCCGCCGATCTGGCGGGCATGGGCATCGGCAGCAGCCTGGTCGGGATAAAGGAGAACCTGAGCTACACGGTCCATGACCTGTGGCTGGGGGTCTTCCTGCGGTCCGGCAACGACGCGGTGCACACGCTGTCGGCGATGAACGGCGGCACGAAGACCACCGTCGCCCAGATGCAGCAGCGGGCCAAGGAGCTGAACGCCACCGATACGCATGTGGTGACGCCGGACGGCTATGACGCGCCGGGCCAGGTCTCCAGCGCGTACGACCTGAGCCTCTTCGCCCGGGCGGGACTGCGCAACGCCGACTTCCGCGAGTACTGCTCGACGGCCAGTGCCCAGTTCCCCGGGGACAAGGGCAAGAACGGCAAGCGCGCCTCGTTCGGCATCCAGAACACCAACCGGCTGCTCAGCGGCGACTTCGACATGAAGCCGTACCCGGGGATCGCGGGGGTGAAGAACGGCTCGACCACCAACGCCGGCTCCACCTTCACCGGTGTCGCCCAGCGCGGTGACCGCAAGCTGCTCGTCACGGTCATGCACCCGGAGAAGCGGGAGCACAACGAGGGGTACCGGGAGGCCGCCAAGCTGCTCGACTGGGGCTTCGCGGCGGCCGACAAGGTGGAACCGGTCGGCCGGCTCGTCGGCCCCCGCAGCGAGGACGACGGCAGGGGCGCCGTGGGCCCCAAGGACAAGAAGGGTGCACGTGACAACAACCAGGCCGCGCTGGACAGCTCCGGCGGTGCGGGCGGCGCCTGGACCGCGGTGGGCGTCGCCGGCGGGGCCCTGGCGCTGCTGGGCGCGGTGGCCTTCGCCGTGCACCGCCGCCGTCCGCTGCCGGAGCGGGTGCGGGGGCGCCGGGCCGGTAAGTGAGCGGGCGCCGGGCCGTACGGAGTCGGGCCGGGTGACGGAGGCGGGCCGCGGGCCGGCCTCCGTCGGCGCGTGGGGCGGCAGCCCGGGTGGCGTCAGGCCGCCCGGGGGCGCCGCGGCCCCTCCCCGTCCTCCGGCCCCTCCCCGTTCTCCGGCTCTTCCTTGTCCTCCGGGCCGTCCGGCCGTTCCTGCGCCGGGGCTTCGTCCGGCCCCTCCCGCACCTTGAGTTCCTCGCCCACCGTGTGCTTCTCCGCCTGGGTGGCCGTCCAGGAAGCGCAGTACACGAGCAGCTTCGCGGTGAAGTTGATCCACAGCAGCAGCGCGACCGGGGTGCCGAAGGCGCCGTACATGCTCCGGGCGGCGACGCCCTGGAGATAGCCGCTGATCAGCAGTTTCAGCACTTCGAAGCCGATCGCGCCGAGGAGTCCGGCGACCACGACGGAGCGCCTGGGCGGATGGACGCCGGCGAGCCGGGTCAGTATGTAGGCGAGCAGCAGGAAGTCCGCGAGGACGGCGATGACGAACCCCGCCGCCGAGAGCAGGACGCTGCCGACGCCGCCCTCCGACAGGCCGATCACCTCGGCCACCTTGCCCACCGCGGCGGACGCGAAGGTCGAGCAGGCGAGGGAGAGCACGGCGACGCCGCCGACCCCGAGCAGCAGCGCGCCGTCCCTGAGCTTGCCGAGGAAGAAGTTGATCTCCTCGTCGGGCTTCTCCCATACGGCGCGCAGGCAGTCGCGCAGCGAGTCGACCCAGCCGATGCCGGTGAGCAGCAGGGCGGCACCGGCGACCAGACCGACGGTGGTGGCGTGGGCGACGAGCCCGGAGATGTCGAGCTGACCCGCGAGGCCGGGAAGCTGTTCGGCGATCTTGCCCTCCAGCGTGTGCAGCCGGGCGTCGCTGAGCAGTGCGGCGCCGATCGCGGCGGCGACGGTGAGCAGCGGGAAGAGGGCCACGAAGCTGGTGAAGGTGATCGCGGCGGCGAGCCGGGTCCAGTGCACCCGGAGCATCCGCTCGTAGGCACGCCAGAGGTGAGTGGTCATCAGCCGGCCGATGAGCGGTCCGATCACCGGCAGTGTGCGCAACCAGTCCATGGCGTTCCCCTCGTGCCCACGCGCCCGCCGGCCCGGGCTGGATCTTCCGGCCGGTGTCCCGGCTGACCGGAACACTAGACTCCGGGTACCCCGGAAAGGGCCGTATGCATACGTCCCGGTCGGCCATCGGGTACGGCACCGCCCGTCCGGCCCGCGGCGGACGCGCCGAGAGCCGGCGCGGCGGGCGTCAGCAGGAGGGCGCGGGCGGCCGGGAGAGATCGGCGGCCTGGCGCGGGACGCCGGCCGTCTGCGGCGGGAAGGGGAACTCCCGCTCCAGGCGCCACACCTCGTCCGCGCCCTGCTCGTAGAGCGCGAAACCGCCGATGGTCCAGGTCGCGGAGAAGTCCCTCAGGCCGGCCTGGGCGCGGTCCATGTCCGCGTCGGCGATGTTGTGGGCGACGGTGACGTGCGGGTGGTACGGGAACTGCAGCTCGCGGGCGCACGGGCCGGAGGCGGCGCGGATGCGGGCCTGGAGCGCGGTGCAGCCCGCCTCGCCCTCGCTGACCTTCACGTAGACCACCGGGGAGAGCGGGCGGAAGGTGCCGGTGCCCTCCAGGCGGAGCGGGAAGGGGCGGAAGCCGGCCGCGACCTCGGCGAGGTGGCGTTCGATGCCGGGCAGCGCCCCGGCGGGGACCTCCGTCGGCGGGAGGAGGGTGATGTGCGTGGGGATACCCGGTGCGGCAGGGTCCCCGAAGCCCTCGCGCTGCCTCTGGAGGAAGCTGCCGTAAGGCTCCGGGACCGCGATCGAAACGCCCAGAGTTACGGTCCCCACTGTGTTCTCCCTCCTGACGTGTGTGCGGCGCTCGCGCACCTTCTTAGTGTGCCGGGTGGGCGCCAATTGCGGGGAGCGTCCCCCGCTCCTGTGACAAGCGGACCCCCGGGCTTCGGGCGCTGGATCCACCGGGCTCCGGCCGGCCCGCGCGGCCGGAGCAGGCCCGTTCCGCGGACGGTCCCTTCAGTGCTTCGCCGGCAGCAATCCGAGCCGGTCATAGGTGGTGGCGAGGGTCTCGGCGGCTACCGCGCGGGCCTTCTCCGCACCCTTGGCCAGGATCGCGTCCAGGGTCTCGGGATCGTCGAGGTATTCCTGCGTACGGTTGCGGAACGGTGTGACGAAATCGACCATCGCCTCGGCCAGATCCGTCTTGAGGGCGCCGTACATCTTGCCCTCGTAGGACCGCTCCAGGTCCGGGACGGAGGTGTCGGTGAGCGTGGAGAGGATCGTCAGGAGGTTGCTGACGCCCGGCTTGGCCTCGCGGTCGAAGCGGATGACCGTGTCGGTGTCCGTGACCGCGCTCTTGACCTTCTTCGCGGTGACCTTGGGGTCGTCGAGCAGGTCGACGATGCCCTTGGGCGAGGAGGCGGACTTGCTCATCTTGATCGACGGGTCCTGAAGATCGAAGATCTTCGCCGTCTCCTTGACGATATACGGGTTCGGGATCGTGAAGGTGTCGCCGAAGCGGGTGTTGAAGCGGTCCGCGAGATCGCGGGTCAGCTCCAGATGCTGGCGCTGGTCCTCGCCGACCGGGACCTGGTCGGCCTGGTAGAGGAGGATGTCGGCGACCATCAGCACGGGGTAGGTGAACAGGCCCACCGTCGTACGGTCCGCGCCCTGCTTGGCCGACTTGTCCTTGAACTGGGTCATCCGCGAGGCCTCACCGAAGCCGGTGACGCAGTTCATGACCCAGGCGAGCTGGGCGTGCTCGGGCACATGGCTCTGGACGAAGAGCGTGCAGCGCTCCGGGTCGAGGCCGGCGGCCAGCAGCTGGGCGACCGCGACCCGGGTGTTGCGGCGCAGCTCCGCCGGGTCCTGCGGGACGGTGATCGCGTGCAGGTCGACCACCATGTAGAAGGCGTCGTGGGACTCCTGCAGAGCCACCCACTGGCGCACCGCACCGAGGTAATTACCGAGGTGGAAGGAGCCGGCGGTGGGCTGAATGCCGGAGAGCACACGCGGAAGACGCTGCATGGCGGAGCCATTCCCCTGGGGGTGGTGGTGGGCGACAGTCGGGCGATCGAGAGCCATGGCACCGATTGTCTCAGGTCCACAAGGGGGCCGAGGCGCGTGGTGCCACAAGCGGGGCGCGGCCGCGGTCCGGGCGGCGGCCCCGGCCGCGCGGACGGGACGACGGGCCGGGCGGCAGGCGGAACGGCGGGCGGCCCGGGGGGCGGGGCCACGGCGGCCTGTTCGCGGTGGCCGGCAGCTGGAATCGTGGGCCCCGCACCGTGGCCCGTGCCGCGCGGCCCCGGTACACCGACCCGGCTCTTCCTCCCCACTCCGTGAGGACCGCGATGACCGACGCCCACCGCCCCGCGCCCCCGGCCGACGCCGCCTGCCCCGCACGATCCGACCGCGCGCCGCACCGGCTCGCCCCCGGCGGCACCGGCCGGGCCGCGGCCGACGCCCGGCTGCGGGAGGCCGGGCCGGTGGTGCCGGTGCTGCTGCCCGGGGACGTGCCCGCTGTCGCGGTCACCCGCCACGAGGCGCTGCGCGAGATGCTGGCGCATCCCGAAGTCGCCAAGAACGCCTGCCACTTCACCGCCCTGCACGACGGCACGGTGCCGCCCGGCTGGCCGCTGGCCCTCTTCGCCACCATCGAGGGCATGACGACCGCCGACGGGGCCGACCACCGGCGGCTGCGCGGCCTGGTGACCCGGGTGTTCACCGGGCGGCGGGTGGCGGCGCTGCGGCCCCGGATCGCGGAGCTGACGGCCGGGCTGCTCGACGCGCTGCCGCGGGCCGCGGACGCCGACGGCACGGTGGATCTGCGCCGGCACTTCGCCTATCCGCTGCCGATGGGCGTGATCTGCGAACTGCTGGGGGTGGCGGCCGAGTTACGCGACCGGCTGCACGAGCTGTCGAACCTGATCGTGAGCACGGCCGGCACCGCGGCCGAGGTGCTGGCCGTCAACCGTGAGATCACCGCCCTCCTCACGGAGGTCGCCGAGGCCCGGCGGGCGGACCCCGGGGACGATCTGACCAGCGCACTGCTCGCCGCCCAGGAGGACGACGGCGACCGGCTGAGCGCGCGGGAGCTGGTCGGCACCCTGCTGTCGCTGACCATCGCCGGGCACGAGACCACGCTCAATCTGATCACCAACGCGGTCCGGGCCCTGTGCACCGACCGCGGACAACTGGAGCTGGTGCGGAACGGGCGGGCCACCTGGGACGACGTGGTCGAGGAGACCCTGCGCCACGACAGCCCCGTCGCCCACTTCCCGTTCCGCTACCCGGTCCGGGACCTGGAGATCGGCGGCACCCTCGTCCCGCGCGGCACCCCGATGCTGGCCTCCTACGCGGCGGCCGGCCGTGATCCGGACGCCTACGGGGCCGACGCGGACCGGTTCGACGTCACCCGGCGGCCCGCCGCCCGACACCTGTCCTTCGGCCACGGCTCGCACTACTGCCTGGGCGCGCCGCTGGCCCGGCTGGAGGCGACCGTGGCCCTTCAGGCGCTTTTCACCCGCTATCCGGCGCTGGACCTCGCCGTCCCGGACGCGGAGCTGCCGGCGCACCCGAGCTTCGTCAGCAACAGCATCCAGGTGCTGCCGGTCCGGCTCACCGGCTGATCACGGGCCGGTGAGCCGGGCGGGCGCCGTGGAGTCGCGGCGTCAGTCCGTCGGGAGTCCCGGCGCCGGGTAGCCGGCCAGCAGCTCCGCGACCTCGCCGCGGATCACCGCCAGCGCGTCCTCGTCGCCCTTGGCCGCGGCCGTCACGCTCCGGTCGATCCACTCGGCGACCAGCGCCATCCGGTCCGTACCCAGTCCGCGGGAGGTGAGGGAGGGGGTGCCGATGCGGATGCCGGAGGGGTCGAAGGGCTTGCGGGGGTCGAAGGGAACGGTGTTGTAGTTGACGACGATGCCGGCCCGGTCCAGAGCCTTGGCGGCGACCTTGCCCGGGACGTCCTTGGAGGTCAGGTCGATCAGCACCAGGTGGTTGTCGGTGCCGCCGGAGACCAGGTCGTAGCCGCGGGCCAGCAGCGCCTCGGCGAGCGCCTTGGCGTTGGCGACGACGGCATGGGCGTAGTCCCGGAAGGACGGGGCGGCCGCCTCGTGCAGGGCGACCGCGATGGCGGCGGTGGTGTGGTTGTGCGGGCCGCCCTGGAGACCCGGGAAGACCGCCTTGTCGAGGGCCTTGGCGTGGCTCGCCCGCGACATCAGCATCGCGCCGCGCGGCCCGCGCAGGGTCTTGTGCGTGGTCGTGGAGATCACGTCCGCGTGCGGCACGGGCGACGGGTGGGCGCCGCCCGCGACCAGGCCGGCGATGTGCGCGATGTCCGCCACGAGTACGGCGTCGACCTCCCGTGCGATCTCGCCGAAGGCGGCGAAGTCGATGGTGCGCGGCACGGCGGTACCGCCACAGAAGATGATCTTCGGGCGTTCCTTGCGGGCCAGGTCGCGCACCTCGTCGAAGTCGATCAGCGCGCTGTCGGGCCGGACGCCGTACTGCACCCCGCGGAACCACCGGCCGGTCGCCGAGACGCCCCAGCCGTGGGTGAGGTGGCCGCCCATCGGCAGCGCCATGCCCAGCACGGTGTCGCCGGGCTCGGCGAAGGCAAGGTAGGCGGCGAGGTTGGCGGGCGAGCCGGAGTACGGCTGGACGTTGGCGTGCTCCACGCCGAAGACGGCTTTGGCGCGCTCGACGGCCAGCGTCTCCACCCGGTCGATGTTCTGCTGGCCTTCGTAGTAGCGACGGCCCGCGTACCCCTCGCTGTACTTGTTCTGCAGGACGGTGCCGGTGGCTTCCAGGACGGCGGCCGAGACGTAGTTCTCGCTGGGGATCAGCCGCAGGGTGTCGGCCTGGAGCTGCTCCTCGGCGCCGACCAGCGCGGCCAGTTCGGGGTCGGCGGCGCTCAGCGCGGCATGCGGAAGGGGCTGTGACATGGGAGCCAGTGACATGGTGTCCTCCGGGGCGGTCGATCGGTGGTTCCGGTCGTGGTCCCGGGGTGCCCAGGCGGGGCGGCACCTCGTGAGGTTTCCCGCACACCGCTTCCTCGAGGTTGCTTCCCCGTACGCCAGTCGCGATGTGCACCGCAGAGTGTAGGACACCCCGGCCCCCCGAGCCGGCGAAACATCGCAGGTCCGGTCGGTCCGGCCGGGCGCAACAATGGAGAGGGACGCGGCAGCGCCCGCGCCCCGCACGGCCTACCGAACGGAGTCACCGGTGACGTCCACGGAACGCTTCCTCGCCGCCGCCGAGGCCCACAGCGCGCACAACTACCACCCGCTGCCCGTCGTCGTGGCCTCCGCCGAGGGTGCCTGGGTGACGGATGTGGACGGCCGGCGCTATCTGGACATGCTCGCCGGCTACTCCGCGCTGAACTTCGGGCACGGCAACCGCCGCCTGCTCGACGCGGCCAAGGCCCAACTGGAGCGGGTCACCCTCACCTCCCGCGCCTTCCACCACGACCGGTTCGGCGACTTCTGCACCCAGCTGGCCCAGCTGTGCGGCATGGAGCTCGTCCTGCCGATGAACACCGGCGCCGAGGCGGTCGAAACCGCGATCAAGACGGCCCGCAAATGGGGCTACCGGGTCAAGGGCGTCCCGGACGGCCGGGCGAAGATCATCGTCGCCGACCACAACTTCCACGGCCGCACCACGACCCTCGTCTCCTTCTCCACCGACCCCGAAGCGCGCGCCGACTTCGGCCCGTACACCCCCGGCTTCGAGATCGTCCCCTACGGCGACCTGGCGGCGCTGGAGGCGGCCGTCGACGCCGACACCGTCGCCGTTCTCCTGGAGCCGATCCAGGGCGAGGCGGGCGTCCTGGTGCCGCCGCCGGGCTATCTGGCGGGCGTACGGGAGCTGACCCGCAGCCGGAACGTGCTGTTCATCGCCGATGAGATCCAGTCGGGCCTGGGGCGTACGGGCCGGACCTTCGCCTGTGAGCACGAGGACGTGGTCCCGGACATGTACGTCCTGGGCAAGGCGCTGGGCGGCGGGGTGGTGCCGGTCTCGGCGGTGGTCTCCTCGCGCGAGGTACTGGGCGTCTTCGCACCCGGCGAGCACGGCTCGACGTTCGGCGGCAACCCACTCGCCTGCGCGGTGGCCCTGGAGGTCATCGCGATGCTGCGCACCGGCGAATTCCAGCAGCGGGCAACGGAGTTGGGCGACCATCTGCACGGCGAGCTGGGGCTGCTGGTGGGCGGCGGCACGGTGGACGCGGTCCGCGGCCGCGGCCTGTGGGCGGGCGTGGACATCAACCCGTCCCGCGGCACCGGCCGCTCCGTCTCCGAACAGCTGATGACGCGCGGGGTGCTGGTCAAGGACACCCACGGCGCAACGATCCGGCTCGCCCCGCCGCTGGTCATCAGCAAGGAGGACCTGGACTGGGGGCTGAGTCAACTGCGGGGCGTGCTGGAGGGCTGACCCGGTCCGCGGACGTGCAGCGGGCGGCCAGCGGGCGAAGGGGCCCTGGCGTTCGCTCCGCCACGTTCCGTCGCTGCCGGTGGTCTCCTACGCCTGTTGCGTCGCGGGGCGAAGTGCCCTGCGTCGCCCACGTACCGGGCAGCGACGGACGCTTCACCACAGGGACGAACGTCTCCAACACGCCTGACACACAGCAGTCGTGCGGTCCGGGCGACGGAAACCACTCGCTCGTTCCTCTCCTGTCGGGCGTCAAGGCGCTCCCGGTGGCCTGAGGACTGACCGACGGACCTAGGCCGACAGCGAGGCTGGAGTCACGAGCCGGGCACGTTCGTCAAGTTCCCGGGCGGCGTGGTTCTTGAGGTGGGGGCGGATGAGCTTGAACATCCGCCCCATGCGCCGGTCGACCCTCCCGCTTTGCACCAGGGGATATTCGTCCAGCGCTTCATTCCAGGTCGCACAAGCCGCTTCCAGGTGCCCCACTTCAAGTTGGAACTCGGCGAGCGTGGCTCGTTCCTTCACCCGGGACCGGCGGTAGATGTCGTAGCACAACCTGTCCGATTCCCGCATCGCCGTAACGGCTCCGGGAAGGTCTCCCAACTCGTGGCGAACGTGACTGATGTGGTAGTGCAGAGATGAGGGATCATAGGAGCCGAAGGCCTTCGCTCGTGCCTCGGCCTTTTCCATGGAAATTTCTGCCTCATTCAGATGCGCCAGTGCCTTGTGGCGGTCCCCTGTTTGCGCAGCTGCATGTGCCTGCTGACCCGCAAGGAAGGCGTTCATACGCGGGCCCGCTTGCGGAGAGGCGGCGGCAGCAGCATCGGCCAGTCGCATGGCTTGACGGCCGTGCCCCAGATCAACTGCCTGCACACTCATACCCCGCAGGGTCGTGCAATACGTGAGGTGGTCCTCAGAGGCGCCGGCCAGCTCCAATGCCTTCAGGTAATACTTCTGCCCCAGTCCCTCCACCCCCTCATCCACCGCCATGTATCCGGTGAGATAGCACAGGTCGGAGGCTGCCGACAGCATCGCTTTGCGTACCGATTCCGGCGCATCAGCCCGTAGATAGGGCGCCACAGTGTTGACCAGAAATGCCGCAGCCATGGGGCGGGCGTGGCGTCCACCGAATTGGTCGTCGAGTTCCGAGATCCGTTCGGTCATGGCGATGACCGTGTCCACTTCCGGCATGCCGATGCGCGGAGTTCGGCCGGTTTGAACGGCTTCCATCCGTCCCACCACATCCGGCCAATTGGGCACGGTCAGCGCAACGGAGAAGAGGCTTATACCGAGGATGCTGCGGCGCGAGGGGTCCATGTCTCCCCTACCGAGATCGATCAGCCCGTCCACCGCGCCCGGAGGGGCGGTCGAGCTACCGGCAGCGGGCGGGAACCCAACCTCGGATTGGGTGACCGGACGTCCCAGCTTTCGCGCCAGGGCCTCCACGATCAGCGGCCGGGCCTGCACTTTCGGCAGGTGCCCTTGGCACCACTGATGGGCCGACGGCTCGCGGTACTTGAGCGGGGTTCCTCGCTCGGTGCCGATGCGGTTCACGGCCTGGACGAACTGCCGCAGCGTCCAGCCGGTCTGCCGGTAAAGCCGTTCAAGGTGCCGGTTCGGTTCCCGAGTGGCCACTAGCCCTCAACTCCCCGGAGTGCGCGAGCGCTTAAAGCTCTTAAAAGCCGCTTCCAGTGCCACCGTACCGCCAGGTGTAGCGGAGCGGTTGCCCAGAGCGAGGAAGGCCCTCCTCGGGTGACCACAAGGGGACCCCGCGACGCTGGACGACCCGGGGGCGTGGCCCTCAACTACAAGGGAGTTGACGACATGCCCAACGCTACAGCGAGGGTCTTGGTCCGGCTGCTGCCGTGGACCGGCCCGGACGGGAAACCGTGCTTCCTGGTAGGTGACGGGGCCGGGTACGTCTCCCGCATCGCCGACCAGATGGAGGAGGAACAGCTCAGTTCGGCCGACGATCTCATCGACGAAGCCCGCCAACTGCTGGCCGATCGGACGTGGACGCCCGGGGAACTGCACCTTCTGGCCGTTGAATTGACCGCGTCCCTTGCCGATGTGCGCCGGGTGGCCGAGAGCCGGGGCGGACGCCTGGCCGCCCTCGGCCACGACGTCCCCGACATTCCCGACGATGCCGACGATGCCGACGATGCCGACGGCGAAACAGAGAGGTGAGCGCGGAGTTCCGGTGATCAGGGGTGGTGACGCCACGTGATCACAGAGGTGAGTGTTCTTGTGGGCACCTCCTCACTCGGCGGCCACCGTCGCCTGCCACGCGCCCGGGCGTTTGCCTGTGGCCTTGTGGAAGAACACCGAGAAGTTGGATGCGTCGGAGAAGCCGAGTGTGTCGGCACAGCGGGCGGCGGTGAGGCGGTCGTGTGCGAGGAGCCGTTTGGCTTCCAGGGTGATCCGTTCGACGATGTACGCCTTCGCGGTGCGGCCGGTGGCCTGCTGCACCGCTCGTGAGAGGGTGCGGGGCGCGTATCCCAGCGCACGGGCGTAGTAGCCGGCGTCGTGGTGTTGCCGGAAGTGCGCTTCGACGCTGGAGCGGAACAACCGGAACACCGGATGGGTGAGCCGTGCTTCGGCGTGCGGTGGGTGCAGCCGGGTGATGAGCGCGGAGAGCAGGATTTCGGGCAGCTCCGTCGAGGAGTCACTGGGCGGGGCGGATGCTTCGAGGAGGAGATGGCTGCGCGCCGTGTCGACGAAGGGCCAGTCGGCCTCGGGGATGCTCCAGTGCGCGGCCGGATCCGGGGAGGCGACGAGTTCTCGGGTGGTGTGGGTGACCGGCGCGGTCGGCACGAACAGCACGAGGTGCCCTGCCACTTCGGCGATGTCGTCCCACCGGTGCACCGCGCCGGGGGGAATCCACACCGCGGACCGATCTTGGAGCGGGTGGAGGTGGAAATCGACCGTGACTGAGCCGGGTCCGGCGTCGATGACGGCAAGGACGTGGAAGTCGGCGCGCTGCGTGCCGCCGTCGTTCAGCTCGCGAAGGCGGCCGAACGTCATCGTTTCGACCGAGACGGCGCGGCGTCCTGCGGGCTGGTAGGTCATCTGCCGGATCACGCTCACGTGTCCAGTTTTCACCATCGGGCGACCAGTCCCGCCGATGCCCCGACCGAGTGCCGAAGTTTCAATGAATACACAGGGCAATCGCCTGGAGCATCGACCGGAAGAGCCATCATGAGCACGACGCAGCAGACGCTTCTGCCCGCTTACGACCATCGGCCGGGGACCGGGCCGACTCTGGTGTTCCTGCACTATTGGGGTGGTTCTGCCCGCACCTGGGACCTCGTCGTCGACCGCCTGGCGGGCCGTGACGTGCTCACGGTCGACTTCCGCGGGTGGAGCCGGTCGAGCGCTCTGCCCGGTCCCTATTCGCTCGGTCAGCTCGCCGACGACACGCTCGCCGTGCTCGCGGACGCGGGGGTCACCGACTACGTCCTGGTGGGGCATTCGATGGGGGGTAAGGTCGCACAGCTGGTCGCGGCCACCCGGCCGGCCGGCTTGCGCGGCCTCGTTCTCGTCGGCTCCGGCCCGGCGAAGCCCGCCGCACAGGTCACTCCGGAGTCCCAGGAAGCCCTGTCGCACGCCTACGACTCCGCCGAGTCCGTGGCCGAGGCACGGGATCACGTCCTCACCGCGACCGAGCTGCCCGCTCCGGTCAAGGCGCAGATCGTGACCGATTCGCGGACCGTCACCGACGCCGCCCGCACCGAGTGGCCGCAGCGCGGCATCGCGCAGGACATCACCGAGCACACGCGCATGGTCAGCGTGCCCGCTCTCGTCGTCGCCGGAGAACACGACCAGGTGGAACCCGTCGGCGTGCTCCGCGACAACCTGGTGCCCTACCTCTCCCAAGCCGACGTCGTGGTGGTCCCCCACACCGGTCACCTGATCCCGCTGGAAGCCCCGGCCGACCTCGTCGACGCCATCACCGCATTCGCGCCGGCAGCCTGACCGTCCCGCGGCCCGACGACGGGCTGATCCGGTCGCCGGAGGGATGGCACGGAGTCCCCTCCCGGCACCCGGCCGACGTGGAGGCGGACAGCGGCAAGCACGACGGCGGGCCGATGCCCCCGGAGACACCCCGCGATCCGCAGCCCAGTGGTGCGGACAGCGACCACAAGTGGTCGCGAATGCCGCGGGCACTCCCCCATACCGGCCGGTCCCGCAAGCCCCGTCCGGCGTGCCGGACGGGGCTTCCTGCCGTCCCCCGCCGAGGTGCCCGACCGGGCCCCTCGGCGGATTCAGCGGATCACATGCGGCACGAACCGCGCGTACTCGTCGGTGACCGGCCCCGCGGACTCGCGGATGCCGAGCCCGGCCGCCTCGTCCTCGACGACCCAGGCGCCGAGGACGACACGGTTGCCGTCGAAGTCCGGCAGGGGAGCCAACTCCTGGTAGCAGCAGGGGTCGTCGGCGCCGCGCGGCACCGGCGGGGTACCCGGCTCGTGCAGGGTGACCCCGGCGCCCTCCCGGCCCAGCAGCGGCTTGGCGGCGTAGCCGCGGGTGCGGGCCAGTTCGCGCGGGCCGTCGAGGTAGGCGGGCAGCAGATTCGGATGGTCCGGGAACAGCTCCCACAGGACCGCCAGCAGCGCCTTGTTGGAGAGCAGCATCTTCCAGGCGGGCTCGATCCAGAGGGTGGAGCCCGTGCCGCCGCCGTTGTCGAGCGTGTCCAGGACGTGCGGGCCGAAGTCGTCGCCGGCCAGCCACTCCCACGGGTAGAGCTTGAAGCAGGCCCGTACGAAACGGAGCCGCTGGTCGACGAAGCGGCCGGAGAGCCGGTCCCAGCCGATGTCCTCCACCGGGATGGCGACCGTTTCCAGGCCCGCCTGCTGCGCCGTCTCCTCCAGATACGCGACGGTCATCAGGTCCTCGCCGAGCTCGTCGCCCGCGGAGTGCGCGAAGTGCAGCGGCGCGCCGGGCGGCAGCAGCGGGGCCTGCCGCTTCCAGGCGGCCACCAGCCGCTCGTGCAGCGAATTCCACTGGTCGGCGCCCGGGAAGCGCTCCTCCATCCAGAACCACTGCGGGCTCGCGGCCTCGACCAGCGAGGTCGGCGTATCGGCGTTGTACTCCAGCATCTTGGCCGGGCCGGTCCCGTCGTAATGCAGGTCGAACCGCCCGTAGAGGGACGGGAGTTCGGCGCGCCGGCGCCAGGACTCGGCGACCAGCCCGGCCAGCCGGGGGTCGTCGATGCCGAGGTCGGCGAAGCGGTCGCGTTCGACGATGTGCGCGGCCGCGGCCAGGCACATGCCGTGCAGCTCTTCGACGACCTCCTCCAGGGCCTCGACCTCAGGGAGGGTGAACGCGTAGTACGCGCTCTCGTCCCAGTACGGGCGCAGCGAACCGTCCGGGTAGCGGGTGAGCGGGTAGATCAACCCCTGTGCCTCCACGGTCTGCTGCCAGCCGGGGCGGGGCTCGATGGTGTGGCGTTCCATGGTGCCGCGGCGTCCGCTCAGCCGCCGAAGGAGCCGTGCCGGCCCCCGCCGCTGCCGTGCGACCCCGAGCAGCCGAAACCGCCGCGGTTGACGGCCGTGGCCCGGCTGAAGGTGCCGTCGTCGGCGTACTTCCCCCCGGAGTTGTCCGGGTCGTAGTACCACTGGGCGTCCACCGGCTGCCGGCCGGTCCCGGCGCCGCGCCCGTTCTTGCCGTACTTGCCGCTGCTCGTACTGCCGCTGCCGGAGGACGAACCGCTGCCCGCCGAGCAGTTCTTGGCCTCGACGATGCGGTAGCCCTTGAGCGTGTCGTAGCTGTTGCGGTCCACGCAGCGTTTGTCGGGCTCGGAGCCGCAGGACGTCAGGGCGGCGGCCAGCGCGCCCATCCCGCCCAGGATCACCGTGCTCGACCGCAGCCGCCGCCGTGCCTTCTCCGCCATTTCCTCTGTCCCCCGTGATCGGACATACGTGTGAACGGGGAGCAAGCTTAGGGGCACACGGCAAGGCGCCGGACCGCCCCCTCGGACGGCCCGGCGCTGTGTGGTGGTTATGGATCGGAGTGGAGGGACCGGCGCCGGAGGCATGCACGGGGCACACACGGGGGCACGTACAGGGGCACATACGGTCGGTACATTGCGTTGCCGGGCCCGCGCAGGCCGTGGCCGGACCGTCGCCGGCCCAGTGGCCCCCGGAGCCGGCCACGCGGGCCGGCCCACGGTGGGAAAGGTGACGCCATGACCGACAGCACTCCGGTGCCCTCGCCCGGCGCGATACGGGGCGATCTGACGTTGCGCCGTCCCCGGCCGTCGGACCATCCGCGCCTCCAGGAGGCGCTGGCCGACTGGTGGGGCGGGCTGGGCGGTGAAGCGGGCGCGCTGCAGCGGCAGTTGCTGGTACCGCGGCTGTTTCTGCAGCACTTCGCCGGCACCAGCTTTCTCGTCGAGCGCCCGGACGGGGACCTGCACGCGTTCCTGATCGGCTTTCTGTCCCAGACGGATCCGCGGACCGCCTACATCCACTTCGTGGGCGTGTGCCCGGACGGCAAACGGGACGGCGTCGGCAGGGCGCTCTACGAGCGGTTCTTCGCGCTGGCCAGGGAGGCCGGCCGCCGTCAGGTCCGCTGCATCACCAGCCCCAACAACCGCGACTCCCTTGCGTACCACGCCCGCATGGGCTTCCGTCCGGAGCCGGGCGACCGGGAGGACGACGGGGTGCCGGTGCAGACGGATTACGACGGGCCGGGGCTGGACCGGGTGTCGTTCGTCCGGGAGTTGTAGCGGGGGCCGTGCCCGTCGGCGGGCGGGGCGCCGCCCGGCCGGGGACGCCCAGTGGTACTACGACCCGGACAACTCCGGGGGGAAGTACGCCGACGACGGCACCTTCAGC
>NZ_SDIG01000150.1:0-16502 GCF_004122755.1 Streptomyces sp. TM32 | reverse complement strand
GTCCTGTGACAGGTTCGAGCGGGGATGAGGGCGCCACCAGTCCACGTCACCCACCCGCGACCGCAAGACCACCGTCGCTCGGGCGCCCCCGTCCGGGGGGTTTTCGTAGGTCACTTGGGCGTTCAGTACGCGGGCCTGGCCGGTGACGATGGTGAGGCCGAGGCCGATGCCCGGGGTGTGGTCGTGGGGGGTGGTGCGGAAGCGTTGGGGGCCGTGGGTCAGTAGGTCGGTGGGGAAGCCGGGGCCGTGGTCGCGTACGTGGAGCGCGGTGCCGTCCACGTCCAGGGTGACCGGTGGGGCGCCGTGTCGGTGGGCGTTGGTGATCAGGTTGGCCAGGATGCGTTCGACGCGGCGGGGGTCGGTCGTCACGACGGATTCGCGGTGTACGCGGATGTCGAGGTCCTCGTCGGCCAGGGCGGCGGCGCGGTGCGCCAGGGTGCTCGGGAGGATCTCCTCGCACTGTGCCTGCTCGACGCCCGGCACATCCAGCCTGGCCACCTCCAGGACGTTTTCCACCAGGGTGCGCAGGGTCTCCACGCCGCCGCTGACCAGTTCGGCCGGGCGGCCGGGCGGGAGCAGCCCGACGGCGGTCACCAGTCCGGCCACGGGGGTGCGGAGCTCATGGGCGATGTCGGCGGTGACCTGTCGTTCGGCCTCCAGGCGGGAGCTCAGGGCGTCGGCCATGGTGTTGACGGCGGCGCCGAGCCGGGCGATTTCGTCCTTGCCCCGAGGCTGCACGCGGTCGGTGAGATCGCCGTCCGCGATCCGCTGGGCGGTGCGGGCGGACGCGGTGATGCGGCGTCCCGCACCCGCCGCCGCGAGGACTCCCAGCGCACAGCCGAGGGCGGTGACGGTGGCGCCGGAGCCGACCAGCGCCCGGTCGAGAGAGGCCAGGGCACGGGCCTGGGGCGCACAGGAACGGCGGATCGCGAGGATGTCGCGGCCGCTGCGGGTGGCGGCCCAGAGCACCGGGGGTCGGGAGCCGTGGGCGGGCTGGAGAAGGGTGGCCCGTACGGGGCGGTCGGTGATGGTCGCGCGTAGTGCGGCGGGCAGATCGGGCGGGTTGACCAGGGCGCCGCTGTCGGTGCCCGACGCGTAGTCAGCTGCCGCGTCGACGAGCCGGGCATCGGCCGCGCGGGCCGCGTTCGCCCGCTGCTCCTCGGCCGTGCGGTGATGCACCAACAGCCCGATGAGCGTGGCGACGATCGCGGCGGTCGCGGCGATGACCAGGGCGGTCTTGGTGCGCAGTCCCATGGCGTCAGGGCGCGAGCTTGTAGCCGAAGCCCCGGACGGTCACGATGCGCTCGCGGCCGATCTTGGCGCGCAGCCGCTTCACATGGACGTCCACGACCCGGGCGTCCCCGCCGCAGGCGTAGTCCCACACCCGCTCCAGCAGGACGGTCCGGGAGAGCACCACCCCGGGCTCCGCGGCGAATTCCAGCACCAGCCGGCGCTCGGTGGGGGTGAGTTCCAGCAGTCGGCCCTCCCGGTGGACGTCCATGGAGGCGGTGTCCACGGTGAGGTCGCCGAACCGCAGCCGTGTGGCGTGCGGGGGCGGCTCGCTCGGGGCGGCGTCCGCGGTACGGCGCAGTGCCGCGCGTATGCGGGCGACGAGGACGGGGATGTCGTACGGCTTGGTGAGGTAGTCGTCGGCGCCCGCCTCCAGGCCTAGGACGACATCGACGGGGTCGGTGCGCGCGGAGACCATCAGCATCGGCAGCCGGCTCACCGCGCGGATGCGGCGTACCACGCTCACCCCGCCGAGCCGGGGCAGCATGACGTCCACGACGACGACATCCGGCGCGCGGTCGTGGAACAGGGCCAGTCCGGCGTGGCCGTCGGAGGCGGCGCGCACCCCGTATCCGTAGCGTTCCAGGGAGAGTTGGGTGGCTTCCCGCAGCAACGGGTCGTCCTCCACGAGCAGCACGTCAGTCATGGCCGGCAGTTCCTAGGACTCGGGGAGAGGCAGTCGCACCGCGCTCAGGTCGGTCTCTCCGTCGTGCCCGCCGGGCGGGAGATGGGAGGAGCGGACGGCGGCACGGGTGTAGTAGGAGACGTTCTCCCGGCGCTGGAGACGGCTGAGTTCGATGGTGGCCGGATAGCCGGTGCCGGTGCACCGGGGAAGGCACCAATTGCCGGACAGCCGCCCGGTGGCCACGGCCTTCGGTCCGCCCCAGGAGCGCCAGCTCAGCCGGGAGACCGAAGAGAACTCGGTGAGGGCGAAGCCCGTGGGACGGGTCAGCGGGTGGCCCATGGTGTCGGAGACATAGGCCGGCCCGGAGGACGGGGTGGGGCGGGGAGCGGGGCCCTCGACCCGGGGCCGCGGAGGCGTGCCGCATCCGGTGACGCCCACGGCCGTCAGCAGCAGCGCGCAGACGGCGGCCACGGCCGTGGGCTTGTGCATCGGGGGCCTTTCGCGTCAGCTGGTGGCGAGCGGGCGCTTGCCGTCGAGGTCCTCGGCATCGTACTTACCGGCGCCGTCGGCCAGCTTCAGGGTGAAGGAGGAGTAAACCCTCTTGCCGTGCACGGTCTTGGGGTCCGAGAGGGTGACGGTCGCGTTCAACGGCTTGTCGAGGCAGGTCTCCAGGCACCAGTTGCCGGTGACCTTGCCGGTGGCCACGGCCTGCTTGCCGTCCCACTGCTTCCAGTGGAGGCCCTGGGCCGAGGTGAATTCGGAGAGCACCAGGTGCGCGGGGCTGCGCTCGGCGCGGCCCTTGTCCGCGTTCTCCTCGCCGTAGTGGTTGATGACGTAGGGGGCGCTGCTGGTGCGGGCGGCCTGCGCGGGGTGTTGGGCGGTGGCGGCGTTCGCCGACTGGGCGGTGGCGAACGTGCCGAGGACAGCGACGGCGGCCAGTCCGGCGCCGAGGGCCGTCTTGATGCGCTGGGACCTGTTCGTGCTGACGTTCATGGCTTCTGCTCCGGTTCGTGGGGGTCGTTCGGCCGGTTCAGAAGCTATGAGGGGTGCTTCTCGGTGGGTGGTCAGCCGTGTAACAGCCGTCCATCGGCGGTTGTTACACGGTCTACATACGGGGTGGGGCGACCCACAACGCCCCGGCGGACCACGATGCTCGGGCGACGGGCGACGGGCGACGGGCGACGGGCGACGGGCGACGGACCGCACGGATGGCGGACCGCACGGATGGCGGGCCGGGTGGGACCTGGTCACCCGCCCGTCCGGCTCCCCTCCCCGCCCGCGCTGACCTGGCGAAACGGTCTCGGAGGGGCCGGTGGCACCCGGTGGCCCAGGGGGGCGCTCGCGTGGCGGGTGCGGGGGGATCCGGGCATGTTGAGGGGACAGTCGTGTTCCTGGACCCGAGGGAGGGTCCGAGGGGCGTACCTGGCGCAGGCGGGGCCGTCTGCGGTGAGCGGACCGGGAGGCCCCCGCATGCTTCGGAGATCGCTGCGGATACCCGCTGCCGCGGTCGCCTACCTGGTGACTGCCGCGGTGTCGTCGTCCGTGCTCTCCGCCGGACCGGGGGAGTACGCGGACGTCGCCGTGATCAGCGGTGCCCGGGCCGGCCCCGGCACCGCCGCGACCCGGGTGATCGCCCACCGCGGCGCCTCCCGTGACGCGCCGGAGAACACCCTCGCCGCCGTGGACGCCGCACACCGCCGCGGACTCATATGGGTGGAGAACGATGTGCAGCGCAGCAAGGACGGTCGGCTGGTGGTGCTGCACGACGCCACGCTGGAGCGGACGACCGATGCCGCGACGGTGTTTCCCGGGCGGGCGCCGTGGCGGGTGGGAGACTTCACGGCCGCCGAGATCGCGCGACTGGACGCCGGGAGCTGGTTCGGCGGACGGTTCGCGGGGGAGCGGGTGCCGACGCTCGCGGCCTATCTGCGCCGTCTGGACCACAACGGACAGCGGCTGCTGCTGGAGATCAAGGCGCCGGAGAAATACCCCGGTATCGAGGCGCAGGTCCTCCGCGAACTACGGGCCCTGGGGTGGCTGGATCGCGCCCATGTCCGCAGCCGGCTGGTGATCCAGAGCTTCTCCGTGCGCTGCGTCAAGGCCGTGCACGAGCGGGCACCGCAGGTGCGTACCGGAATTCTGGGGGCGCCCGACGTGCGCCGGCTGGCGGGCTACGCGCGGTTCGCCGATCAGATCAACCCCCCGGTTTCCGCGGTCAGTTCGGGCTGGTTGGCGGCCGTGCACCGGCTGCGCGGGCCGCACGGGCGCCCCCTGGAGGTCTATGCGTGGGACGTGGCGAAGAACACCACCGCGCGGTCCGTGCGTGCGCGGGGCGTCGACGGTGTTATTGAATAATGGGCAACGGTCGGTGATTCGAGGGGCATTGTCCAACTTGCTCGCGGTGCCGGGCCACGCCATGGCGCCGCACCGCCGTCCGCGCTCCGTGAAGGAGCTGTGGAGGGCGGATGCGCCGCGCGTGGGCGTGGCAGTCGGGGATTTACGTGATTCCCGCCGCGGGGCTAAGGTGCCTGGGATGTTCGAAGCCGCCACGCTCCCCGTAAAAGAACTAAGACGCAGGATTTGGCTTTTGGGTTCCGATGTGCGGCCCGGTGCGGGCCATCTTCCAGTTCCTCCCCTGGGAACCTTTCGGGAGGCTCCTTGACGAACGACTTTCCGGCGTACGGCGAACGGCGGGTTCCGCTTCCCCCGCCACGGCAGCAGCCGCATGACGCGCTGACGCATACGGGTGCCACGACGCCGGCGGAAGCCGCAGGTGCGACGGCCACGATGACCCCCGTGGCGCCGACGTCCGCCACGGCGACGGCCGTCCGATCACCCGCCGATTCCCCGGCCGCGGGCGGTACTTCGCAGGCCCGGCCCCAGCGCCGTGCTGCGGGTCGGGGCGGCAGCCGGGCGAAGAACGAGGCCACGGCCGATACCAAGGCCGATACCAAGGCGAAGCCGCGCGATGCCTTTTTCGACAACGCGAAGTATCTGGCCATCGTGCTGGTGGCGATGGGGCACTCCTGGGAGCCGCTGCGTGATGGCAGCCGGTCCGCGGCGGCGCTCTACATCACCGTCTACGCCTTTCATATGCCGGCGTTCATCATCATCTCCGGCTATTTCTCGCGCAGTTTCGATATGCGCAAGGACCGGCTGCAGCGGCTGATTACCGGGGTCGCCGTTCCCTACATCCTCTTCGAAGTCGCCTACACGCTCTTCAAGAGGTGGGCGGACGACGATCCGGGATATCCGATCAGTCTCACGGACCCCTGGTATTTGACCTGGTTCCTGGCCGCGCTGTTCATCTGGCGGCTCACCACCCCGCTGTGGAAGATCGTGCGCTGGCCGGTCCCGCTGGCGCTGGCCATCGCGGTGCTCGCGTCCATCTCCCCGGACATCGGCGACGATCTGGACCTCCAGCGGGTGCTGCAGTTCCTGCCGTTCTTCGTGATCGGGCTGTCGCTGCGGCCGGAGCACTTCAAGCTGGTACGCCGCAAGAAGGCGCGGATCCTGGCCGTCCCGGTCTTCGCGGCCGCGCTGGTCTTCGCGTACTGGGCGGCGCCGCGGATGAACGCCGCGTGGTTCTACCACCGCGATGCCGCGCAGGAACTCGCCGCCCCGTGGTGGAGCGGCGCGGTGATGACGCTGGCGATGTTCGGCTGTTCGCTGGTGCTCGTGGCCTGCTTCTTCGCCTGGATCCCGGGCCGCACGATGTGGTGCACGGCGCTGGGCGCGGGGACGCTGTACGGCTATCTGCTGCACGGCTTCCTGGCCAAGGGCTCGCGCTTCTGGAACTGGTACGACAACCCGTGGATGCACACGCCCTGGGGCGCCGTCGTGCTGACGATCGTCGCGGGCACGGTCATCACCCTGCTGTGTACGCCGCCCGTGCAGCGGACCTTCCGGTGGGCCATGGAGCCCAAGATGACCTGGGCGTTCAAGAAGGACCCGGTGGGGATGGCCCGCAGCCGGCACTGAGCGGACGCGGTCGGGCACCGAGCGCGGGGACACCTCGGGGTCCGTGACGGGAAGCGCACGTCGTGGAGGCGCACGTCTGTGACGGAACGTGCGTCCGAGATCGGAGAACAGCGTCAGGGGCGTTCGCTCCACCGGAGGACGGTGGAGCGGGCGCCTCTGGTGTGTGCGGGCGGACGGGTGGAAGGAATGGACGGGGGTGGCGTCGCCGCTACCGCCGCTCACTGACGACGGCGATGCCCTCGATCTCGACCAGTGCCGCCTCGTCCCACAGGCGGGTGGCACCGATCACGGCCATCGCCGGATAGTCGCCGCCGGCCAGGCGCTTCCACACCTGGCCGAGCTCGCGGGCATGCCGGCGGTAGTCGGCGACATCGACGGCGAAGACGGTGAGCTTGGCGAGGTCGGCCGGGCCGGCGCCGGCGGCCGACGCGACCTCCAGGAGGTTGGTCAGCGCCCGCTCGAACTGCTCGACGATGCCGTCCCCGACGATCCGGCCCGATCCGTCGAGCGCGGTCTGCCCGGCGAGAAAGACCGTGGTGCCCGAGGCGGCGCGGACGGCATGGCTGAAGCCGGTCGGCGGCGCGAGATGCGGTGGGTTGATGCGCTCCAGCCCGTCGAGCCGCGCGTCCGCATCCCCGCCGTGCGTGCCGTTTCCGCCGTACTCGCCGTGCTCGCCGCTCTCGGTCGTCATCCCTGCTCCCGCGCTCGTCCCGGCCTCGTCATGCATTCCGCGGGCTCGCCTACGCCGTCAGTGCGCCCCGCCTCCCAGGGATTCAAGCGTCTCCGGCTCATGGCCGTCCAGCGTTCCCTGCGCACCGTAGGGCCGGAAACGCAGGAACGCCGCCTCATGATGGAACGGTTTCGCCCGGTGCTCCCTGACGGCTTTCTTGTGCTCGGGGAGGGCGGTCCCGTACGCGTACCGGCACATCGCCGACGTGCTCCGCCAGAGGGAGAAGGTGCCGACGAAGCGGGGCGGCCGGGCCACGGCGACCGAAGCGAGCAGCGACGGATCCGCCGCGGCGCGGCCTGCGGTCCGGGAATTGGCCCGCAGGAACGGCAGCGCGCGACGCAGCCGCAGCTGCCCCAGGGTGAGCACGGCGACCGGCCCGTCCTCCTCGTCCGGCGCGGCACCGGGGTCGATCTCCACCGGCAGCGCGGGCCAGGCTCCGGAGATCCGGAGCGGCTGCAGCCGCACCTGCCAGCCGCCGGCCAGCCGTCGCGCCAGCGGGGCCTCGGCGAGGAAGCGGTCGAGCGCGGCATCGTCCTCCCACGCGGCGAGCAGTGTGGCCCGGCCGGGACGCAGCCGGGGCGGGCCGGCGGCGATGAGGCCGGTGAGTGCGGTCTGGGCCCAGCGCAGGCCGGGTGTCCCGTCCGGACGTGGGCACGCGCGGAGGACGCCGCGCACGGAGCGGACACCGATATCTGCGACATGGACGGAAACGATCACGGCAGGTCCCCCGTTCCTCGATCGATGTTACTGAAGCGTGTACCAGTCGGTACACGACCTAGTATGCTTCATTGCAGAGGCCACAGCGACCCGAAAAGGCCGGCCGGAACAAGCCAGATTGCAGGGTGGGAGCGCATGAACGAGATCGACCGGAGCCGCGCCGCGCGAGCCGCGGCCAGGACACGCATCGAGGACACCGCGGCCCGGCTGTTCGCGGAGCGCGGCTTCGCGGGCACGACCATCGGGGAGATCGCGGCCGAAGCGGGCCTGAGCAAGCCGATGCTCTACCGCCACTTCGACTCCAAACAGGAGCTGCACCTCGCCCTGCTGGAGCGGCACCGCGATGAGCTGGCCGCCGCCCCGATCGGTGAACTCCTGCACGGCGAGGGCGATCTGGAGGGGAGGCTGACGGCGATGTACGACGCCTGGTTCGCGCATGTGCAGGGCCATCCGTACACCTGGCGCATGATGTTCCGGGACACCACCGGGGACCCCGAAGTGCAGGCCTTCCACCAGGAGTTGCAGCGCAGACAGCGGGAGACGGACATGGCGCTGCTGCGCGAGTTCGTCCCCGGCATCCCCGAGGCCGAACTGGAGCCGCTCGGCGAGGCGATCCGCAGCTCGCTCCACGGTCTCGCCCTGTGGTGGCTGGAGCGCCCCGACCGCCCCCGCGAGCCCCTGGTCGCCGCGATGGTGCGGCTCACCCGTGGCCTGATCTCAACGGTCGGTCACCCGGGCGACGGGGCCCGGGCGACCGGACGCCTTGACCGGACGCCGGACGGAACGCCCTGACCGGACGCCCTGACGGAACGGCTTGAACGGACGCCCTCACCGGACGGCCTAAGACGCCGCCGCCGGATACAACGCCGCCCGCAGGTGCCCCGTCCAGTGCGCCGCCATCTCCCGCGCGAGCCGCGTCCGCGGTGCGTGCAGCTCGAAGCCGTGCCAGGCTCCGGGCACATTGCGGACGGTGACCTGTACCCCCGCGTCCATCAGCCGCCGCGCATACGCCAGCCCCCCGTCCCGCAGCGGATCGAGATCGCAGACCACGACATAGGCCGGCGGCAGCCCCGTGAGGTCCTCGGCGCGGGCCGCCGCGGCGTAGGCACCGGCTGCGCTCCCCTCCGGCAGATAGTGCTGCCACGACCTGCGGATCGTGCGGAGGCTGTTGACCCACGGGCTCGGTGCGTGCTCGGCAGGCGCCGGGACCGGCTCGTCGGCGATGCGGTCGTCGAGGTCCGGTACGCACATCGACTGGTAGGCGAGGGCCGGTCCGCCGCGGTCGCGGGACATCTGGGCCACCGCCGCGCTCAGCCCGCCGCCCGCGGATTTCCCGGTGACGGCGATCCGTTGGGGGTCGATGCCGAGCTCGGCCGCCCGCTGTGCGGTCCACTCCAGCGCGCGGTAGCAGTCCTCCACCCCCGCCGGACAGCGGTGCTCGGGCGCGAGGCGGTATTCGACGGCGATGGTCACGGCGGGCAGCTCACGGCAGAGGTCGATGGCCGTCTTGTCCTGTCCCGGCAGGGCGCGGCCGATGGCGTACCCGCCGCCGTGGAAGTGCAGTACGGCGGGCAGCGCGCCGCCCGGCGAGGAGCCCCCGGAGCCTTCGGCGGCCTCGGCGGCCTCGGGACGGTAGACCTCGACCGTCAGGGCGCTGCCGTCCTCCCGCGGGATGTCGTACCGCCGGCTGCGCACCCCGGTGCGGTCGGCCGGGGTCGCAGCCAGCAGCTCCCCGAACCGCTCACGGGTCGCCGCGATGTCCACGAAGGGATCGGAGTACGGCGGCAAGTCTCCCAGATATGGTGCGAGTTCAGGGTGGACGGTTATTCCCGACGGGAAGGGCACAGGGGCCTCCGGTGATCGTGTAGGAGCCATGCATTCTGCTCACCCCGCACCCTCCCCGCCACCACCGACACCCTCCGGAGCCCCGGCCACCGAACCTTCCGGAGCATGCCCCAGGCTGCGGCCTGGGGTGGGGGGCGCCTCCCGCTTGCGGGGGAGAATCCGGCCTCCGTGGAGCGGGGCAGGGAAAGCCGAACCGCCGCCGGGCTAATCGGCGTCCGCCGTCCGCCCTGGTGAGAGACACCGCAAAGATCAACAGGGCCCGCAAGGCCGCTGACGCGGCGATCAGCGCCATGAAGAAGGCCCTGGTCGAGATGGGCCGCAAGCACGGCCATGCCGTGTACCTGGTCCATCCTGCGCACACCACGCGGGACTGTGCGCAGTGCGGAGCGAGAACCAAGCACGCACTACCTCTTTCCGAGAGAACGTATGCCTGCAGCGCGTGCGGAGCCGTCTCGCCCAGGGACAAAACTCCGCCCGCGTGATGTCCCCCAGCTACCGCTGGGAGGTGCCCCCAGGTCCGGGCCGGCCTCGTACCCGGCTGGTGCCGATCGTGTAAGACCTGCTGGTCCGCCGGGCCGCAGGCGACGTGAGCTAGGAATCCCCCTCGTTTACGAGGGGAAGGAGTCAATTCGCGTCCGCATAGCACTCCACCACCGCTGTGGTGAACGGAAAGCGGACGGGGGTGTCGCCGAACGCGATCCGCCCCGCCGTCGCGGCCGCCGCGGTGATCGCCCCGGACACGGTCGCCGCCTCCTCGGCAGGGCAGTGCACGATCACCTCGTCGTGCTGGAAGAAGACCATCTCGGCGCGGAGCCCGCCCTCGGACAGCGCCCGGCGCAGCGCGGCCAGCACCAGCAACGCCCAGTCGGCCGCGCTGCCCTGGACGACGAAATTACGGGTGAACCGGCCGCGGGCGCGGGCGGCGGCCGAGCCGGTGCGGTACCCGGACTCCTGCTCCTCCTCCTGGGGCAGGCCCGCCTCGTCGGGCGGTACCACGGACACCGGCGGGCAGGTGCGCCCCATCCAGGTGCGCACCAGCCGGCCCTCCTCGCCCGCGCGTGCCGCCTCGTCCACATACGCCACCGCGGCCGGATAGCGGCGGCGCAGATCGGCCAGGTGCGTGAGGGCATCGCCGGAGGTCTGGCCGTAAATGGCGCCCAGCAGGGCGAGCTTGGCCCGGTCGCGGTCGCCGCCGAACGCCCGGGCCGCCAGATCCGCGTACAGATCCGCGCCGCTGCCGGCCACCTCCATCAGGCCCCGGTCGCGGGAGACGGCCGCCAGCACCCGCGGCTCCATCTGGTCGGCGTCGGCCACCACCAGGCGCCACCCCGGATCGGCGCGTACGGCCTGCCGGACCACCTTGGGGATCTGGAGTGCGCCGCCGCCGTTGGTGGTCCACCGGCCGGAGACCGTGCCGCCGGGCAGATACTCGGGGCGGAAACGGCCGTCGTGCACCCACTGCTGGAGCCACGACCAGCCATGGGCGGTGTGCAGACGGTAGAGCGTCTTGTACGCCAACAGCGGCGCCACCGCCGGATGATCGATCCGCTGGAGCTCCCACTTGCGGGTCGAGGTGAGGGAAATCCCGGCGCGGGCAAAGGCCTTGACGATGTCCTGGGGCAGATCCGGGCGGACCCGCGCGTCCGTGCCGAACGCCCGGGACACCTCATCGGCCAGCTCCGCCATCCGCCGCGGCTCCAGCCCGCCCGGATAGCGCGCGCCCAGCAGCCGGTCGAGGAGTTCACGGTGCACATCTGCCCGCCAGGGCACCCCGGCCCGCCCCATTTCCGAGGCGACCAGCATGCCCGCGGACTCGGCGGCGAGCAGCAGCCGCATCCGCTCCGGATGTTCCGCCTTCTCCGTACGCGCCACCTGGCCGGCATAGACCTCCAGCAGCGCGGCGAGCTCGTCCGTGCCGGGCGGCAGTGGCACCGGGCCCGGCTCGAACAGGGACGGCTGGGTCTGCGCCGTACGGGCGGGCCCGTCCTGCGGAACGGGCAGGCCGTGCAGCCGCGCCCAGGCAGCGGCCAGCGAACGCGGCTGGCCGTACTGCCCCTCCTCATGGCCGATCAGCAGCGCCTCCGCGGCCTCCACGTCATAGCAGCGCTCGACCCGCACGCCCGCCGCCAGCAGCGGCCGGTAGATCTCCGCCGTGGACCGCCACACCCACCGCTCGACCTCGGGACGGCTGCGCACGGCCGCGGCGAGCGAGGGCTGCCGCAGCACCGGCCCCGCGGCCCGTCCGTCCGGGGCGAGCGGGCAGAGACGAGCACCCCCGTCGCCCGTCTCCGCCACCGCCCATCTCATGACCCCGAGTCTTGCACCAGGGTCTGACAACGGGCCCTGACCAGCACGGACGACACATGCCGAGCCCCCGCCGGCGCGGAAGCCGGGGACACCGCTCTCCGCCGGGCGGCGCCTGCTCAGCAGCCACTTCACGGCGCCATGGGACGACGCCTCGCGACCGACAACCACTTTGTGGCACCGGGAGATTGGTGCGGGAGACGCAAGGATGAGGAATATGTTGGCGCTGAATTCCTTCGGCCATCGAATCACGCATTCACCCGAATGAAGCGCTACTTTCCCCTTGTTGGTGCGTTGAGCAGCTTGTCGCGCAAAGCGGCGCATCACAGATATCTGCTTGCTGCTCAGTGAAGAGGTTCACCGTGAAGTTTGTCTCCAAGGCCGCTGTCCTGTCCGCCGCCGCGGGCATTGCCGTCGTGGGCGGGGCCGGTGTGGCCAGCGCCTACAGTGGCGCCGGCGCCGCGGGCGTTGCACAGAACTCTCCGGGCGTTGTCTCCGGCAACCTCATTCAGGTCCCGATCGACCTGCCGCTCAACATTTGCGGCAACACCGTCGACGCCGGTGCGCTGCTGAACCCGGCTTTCGGCAACACCTGCGTCAACCTCTGACCACCGTACGGTGCTTGAGGCCCGGCCTGCGCCCGGGTGGGGCCTCTCGGCAGCAAAGGCCGGTACGCATTCCGTACCGGCCTTTCGTATGCCCAAAAGGCGCCGACCACGCAACGCGGCGCAGCGTCAATGATATGTGTCTATTGGTTTCGTGGCATTCGGGTGAAACGGCGAAACCGCTCCCTCGGAAGCGAGTTGACCAGGGCGCTCCGGATACGGGCACTCCGCTTCGAGAAGGGTAAATCGTGATCAAGAAGGTCCTGGCCACGACGGCTGTAGCCGCGTCCGTCGTCGGAATCTCGGCGACGGCCGCCCCGCAGGCGATGGCGATCGGGAACCAAAACGGCACGTCCACGGTCAACGGGAACGGCGCCAAGAGCGCGTTCGGCAACTCCACGACCCTGGGCCGGATGAGCCCGCAGCTGGAGCTCATCCAGGGCTCGCTGAACAAGCCCTGCCTCGCCGTGGGCAAGGTGGACGCCCAGATCTTCGCCGGGGCGACCCCGATCGCGCTGCAGGACATCAACGTGCTGTCCAGCTCGCAGAACCAGCAGTGCACCGAGAACTCGACCCAGGCAAAGGGCGACGACCCGCTGTCGCACATCGTCGACGACATCCCGATCCTGTCGGGCAACGGCGTCGGCAACCACTGAGCCGGCCATCGGCCGCAGGCCCGGACCGCCGGCTCTCCTTTCCAGGGCGGTCCGGGTCCTGCGGTACCCCGTTACGAACCGTAGGGACGGAATTTCTCGATCCCCCTTTCGGTAGGAATTCGTATTCGGCGGATACCTCGTCTGTTCGAACTCCGGTGTTTTTTCCGCGTCGTATGCGCGGTGGCAATCTCTCGAAACGGTCGTGCACCCTTCGGGCGATTCCTCCGAAAACCTCCCGGCAAGAGTTTCGTCCACGAGGGCAAATCGTTACCAATATCGGCAGCGGCGTTACGGGCACAGCGCCCGAGCGACACGACGGTCGTGTGCGCTACGGACCCGCTGCAAGGAAGGGCAGAAAGTGAAGTACGCAAAGGTCGCAGCAATCACCGCCGGCACGCTCATGGCGGTGGGCTCGGCAGCGCCGGCGTTCGCCGACGCCGGTGCCGCAGGGGGCGCCAAGAACTCCCCCGGAGTCCTCTCCGGCAACGCCATCCAGGTTCCGGTCCACATTCCGATCAACCTGTGCGGCAACACCATCAACATCGTTGCTCTGCTGAACCCGGCGTTCGGCAACACCTGCCTGAACCACTGACTCGAAGAAATTCGAGCCGTGTCGATGTGACCCGGCCCCGGTGCGCGGTCCCCTGTGCGCCGGGGCCGGTTGCCCTTCATTTCCAGTGGGCACCCGCATAACCCCTCCAATTTTCGGGCGGATGAGCCGAGAAGAGCTGAACTTCAGGGTTTCCCCGGACGAAGGCACTCGTTAATCACGCTGAAAGCGGTGACCCGAGCAGCGAAGTGAGTGCTCACGTGGCGCTGATGTCGCGGGACCGTCAAGCACCGCCCGAGAAGGGACAGTTGAAGTGAAGTACGCAAAGTCTGCTGCGGTTGTCGCCGGTTCCGTCATGGCACTGGGGGTCGCCGCCCCCGCTTTTGCGGCCCAGCCCGGCGCGCCGACCATGAGCCTCAATGGCGGGCTGACCGACGCCCTGAGCAACAAGCAGCTGGACGGCCACCAGCTCACTCCGCTGATCAATACGGTCAAGGCTGCGGAGGGCAAGGTCAAGTCGACCAACGCGAAGAAGCTGCTCCGTGGCGTTGCCGGGACGGCCAAGAAGACTCCGTTGCTCGGCGGGCTGCCGCTCAAGTAATTCCCGGGCGGGTGGCGTTGACCGCCGGAGGGCGGATCTCGGAGCTGCCCGGCCCGGGAACGGCGACGGGTGTGGAATTCCCAGCCCGTACCCACGCCAGGTAGTTCGATGCGGATATCGAGATTTCGCGGTACGTGGCTGCGGATTCAGGTGCCAGGAGCCGCACCACGCCTCGGCCGTTTCTCCTTCCGAGCGCCGGCGCCCGGTCGTGAAGCCGAGCGGCTGAAACGGCCGAGGGCGCGGCTGTTTGAGTGAATGGCAACAACCAAAAACCTCCTTGCGAGTTGGGCAGATTGCCCGGCCCAAGGGCATCCCGAAAACACGAAGGACCAAAATGATCAAGAAGGCTCTGGCGACCGCGGCCGCGGCTGCGTCGATTGTCGGCGTGGGCGCCGCTGCCGCCCCCGATGCGATGGCGATCGGTAACCAGCACGGACCGTCCACCGTCAACGGCAACGGCGCCACGCAGTTCTACGGGAACTCGACCACGTACGGTTACATGAGCCCGCAGATCGGCCTGATCCAAGGCTCGCTGAACAAGCCCTGCATCGCTGTGGGCAAGGTGCCGGTCCAGTCTCTCGCCGGGGCGACCCCGATCGCGCTGCAGGACATCAACGTGCTGTCCAGCGCGCAGAACCAGCAGTGCACCGAGAACTCGACCCAGGCAAAGGGCGACGACCCGCTGTCGCACGTTCTGGACAACATCCCGATCCTCTCCGGCAACGGCGTCCACAACCACTGACCGGCCGCGTACGACCCGGGCCGCCCGGTCCTCCTTCTTCCGGGCGGCCCGGGTTTCCGCTGTCCGGCTCCGGAGCGGAAATGTTATTCGCTCGTGACTGAATTCCGGTGAGCCGGATCGTTGGAAATGGCGTGTGAAGGGAAGCTGCCAATGCCCTTGTGCGATTGATGGGGCTGCCGGGGCATTGGCATGCCGTCCGTAACCAAGCAGGGCCTGCGAAACCGTTCATCGGTATCGCAGGCCCTGTGGCATGCAAAGCGAATTGCCGTACCGGGCCGACAAGTCGCACTGTCGTTACGCGAATTGGGGCGTTGCCGGCCGCCGCGGCGACGGTGAGGTCGCTGTGGGAAGTTCGTGCCAGCTATTCGGGTGATGATGCAGAACTCAAGCCGTTGTGGCGGGTTGTTCAAACAGGGCTCCCGTGTCGGGAGTTCCTTCTCCTGAAGGGTTTTCGTGATGAACAAGATGATCGCGGGCGCGGCAGTGGCGGCGTCGTTGGTCGGCACTTCCGCCATGGCCGCTCCGCAGGCCATGGCGATCGGTGACCAGCACGGCACCAGGACGGTCAACGCAAACGGGGCGGCGTCGGCCTTCGGCAACTCGACCACGCGCGGCGCCCTGAGCCCGCAGCTCGGGCTCGTCCAGGGCTCGCTGAACAAGCCCTGCCTCGGTCTGGGCAAGCTCGATCTCCAGATCCTCGGTGGTTTGGCGCCGATCGCGGCGCAGGACGTCAACGTGCTGTCCAGCTCGCAGAACCAGCAGTGCACCGAGAACTCGACCCAGGCAAAGGGCGACGACCCGCTGTCGCACATCGTCGACGACATCCCGATCCTCTCCGGGAACGGTGTCGGCAACGGCTGACGGCCAACGGCCCGGCCGCAGAACCGCTGGTGTCTCGGGCGGTCGGCTCCGCGCATGCGCTGCCGACCGCCCGGTCGCGTGAGCGGCACGGGGGAGTGGCGGGTGGCGGTCCGTACGCCATGACTGCGGAGGAAGGACGAGAGATGCGACAGAGCCTGAAGGCGTGCGTGTTCGTGGTGGCGGCGTCGGGTGCGCTCGGTGCGAATTGCGGCGCGGCGTACGCGGATGCCGGCGCCGGGGGAGGCACGACGAACTCTCCCGGGGTGCTGTCCGGAAACAGCATCCAGGTGACCGTGGACACCCCGGTCAATGCGTGTGGCAATACGGTGGACGCGGGCGCGGCGCTCAACCCGGCATTCGGCAACGGGTGCGGGAACGGTGCGCCGCCGACCATGCAGCAACCGCCTCCGGGGCCGCGCCCGCCGCAGGCGGAGGGCGCCCCGGGGGTGCACTGGAGGACCGCGGGGCCGGCGAAGCACGCAGAGCCGGTGCAGCGCCCGGGGCCGGAACGCGCCGAGCGCCCTGCTCCGGTGCCGGCGCCGGTGGCGCATGCCCCCAGGCCCGCCCCGCGCCCCGCACCGGACGTACGCGTGGATGAGGTGGCGCGGGCCGGGACGTCGGCGGGATCCGCGCTGGCCGCCACCGGGCCCGCTGCGCTGAGTGCGCTGGCAGGTACGGGCGGTGGGCTGCTGCTGGGCGGCGTACTGCTGCTGCGCAGGGCGCGTCCGCGGCACAGATGAGGCGGGGACGGCCGCCGGGCGGTGGCCGGGGGCCCGGCGGCCGGGTCCGACGGGCCGCTCGGCCCGCACCGCCCGGTGGAGCCGGCCGCCGACCAGACAGGACGGTTCGACCGGGCGCCGCCGTCGCGCTGTCGGCGGGCGAGGCAGCGGCAGGCGGCCGCCCCGGGGGCGTACGACGGATCGTGCGGATCTATGGGTGAGGGCCCGGGGCTCGGTGGTACGGGCAGGGGCGTGGTGTCGCTCAGGGAGGGGGAC
>NZ_SDIG01000149.1:0-16646 GCF_004122755.1 Streptomyces sp. TM32 | reverse complement strand
CGCCGACGTACTGGGCGGTGCGCTGGAGCCCGGCGGCCGCGCCCACACCGTCGGCCGGGGCCGGGGCCGGGGCCGGCGGCTGAATCCAGCCATCGGCGCCTCGGCCACCACGGCCACCCCGGCCCCGGTCCCGTTTCCGGCCCCGGTCCCCGGCCCGGTCCCGGTGGTCCCGGTCCCCGTCGCGCCGGGCCGTAGGCTGCGGTCGGCGAGGGTCAGGGTGAGCAGCAGCACGCCGAGCACGACGCCGATCAGGGCGATCTCGTGCAGCCCGGCGTCGGAGGCGCGCTGCGCGTACAGCAGCCCGATGAGGCCGGCCGCGGTGATCGCGCCGACGTACTGGGCGGTGCGCTGGAGCCCGGCGGCCGCGCCCACACCGTCGGCCGGGGCCTGGGCGTAGACGGCGGCCTGGTTGCCGGTGGAGGCCAGGCCCTGCGGGATGCCGAAGAGCGCCCCGGCACACAGCAGCGCGACCAGCGGGCTGGCGCCCTGGAGCAGGAGGAAGACTCCGCTGCCCAGGGCGAGACAGGCCGCGGCGACGGTCAGCGGGGCGCGGATCCCCTTCGTCCGGGCGCCCATGAGCGAGCAGACGGCGGCCGCGAGGGACATCGGCAGCATGATCAGCCCGGCCTGGAAGGACGAGGCGCCGTGCACCTGCTCCAGCCACTGGCTGAAGCCGTACAGCACGCAGTAGATGACGAGGTAGGTCAGTCCGTGCCGGAGGTAGGTGCGCGCCAGTGCGCCGTTCCGGGCGAGCATCCGCAGGTCGATGAAGGGCGCCGGATGGCGCAGCTGCCACCACACCAGGGCGCCCGCGAGCGCTCCGGCCGGCGCCAGCAGCAGCCAATGCGGGTCCTCCAGGTGCAGCAGGAAGACCATGGCGCAGGTCAGCGCCGCGGCGAACAGGGCGATGCCCAGCGGGTCGAGGGAGGCGGAGGCGGTCCCGTCGTGCGCCGGCCGGGCGTCCTTCCGGTCGGCCGGGAGCCAGAGCAGCGCGCCGAGCAGGGCGAGCAGCGCGAGCGGGACGTTCACCGCGAACACCGCGCGCCAGCCCGCGGTCGCGGCGAGCAGCCCGCCGAGCGTGGGGCCGACGGCCGCGCTGCCCAGCGCGGCGAGCGAGAGCCGGCCGAGCACCCGGCGCGGGGTGGGGTAGCCGGTCCGCCGGGACTCGGCGCGCAGCACCGCCATCGCGGCGGGGTAGGCGGCCGCGGTGCCGATCCCGAGCACGACCCGGGAGACGATCAGCAGCGCGAAGGTGGGGGCCAGCGCCCCGAGGACGCCCGCCGCGCAGACGGTCAGCGCACCGGCGACGAACACCCGGCGGGGCCCGATGCGGTCGGCGAGCCGCCCCATCGACGGCTGGCCCACCGCACTGGCGAGGTACATCGCCGAGATCAGCCAGGCGGTGTCGGCGGCGCCGACGTGGAAGTCCTGGCCGATCGCCACCAGCGCGGTGGCGATCATCGTCGAGTTGATCGGGTTCAGCAGCGAGCCGAGCAGCAGGGGCGCCATCAGTCGGGCGCCGAAGGCAGGGCCGGAGCCGGTGGCTGTGCCGGGGGCGGTCCGTGTACCGGCCTCCTGCGCCGGGGCGCCGGCCGTCGGCGGTACGGCCGCCTCCGGTACGGCCGCCTCCGATACGGCGGCCTCCTTCGCGGTGCCGCCCCGTCCGGGCCTGGCGAAGTCGTTCATGGCGACATCAGCCGCCGCATCAGCTCGGTCGCCGTCTCCAGGGTCCGCTGCTCCTCCGGGGTCAGCCGGTCGGCGATGGCCATCGCCAGCCAGTTGTGCTTGGCCTGCCGTACGACGGCGAGCAACCGGCGGCCCTCCTCGGTGAGGGAGAAGACGACCTGGCGGCCGTCCGTCGGATGCGGGCGGCGGGCGAGGACGCCGCGCTCCTCCAGCCCCCCGACGGTCAGTCGCATCGACTGCGGGCGGACCCGCTCGGCGCGGGCCAGATCGGCGATGGTGGCCTCGCCGTCGGTGTCGATGCGGCCGATCACCGCGCGCTGGGTCGGGCTGAGCTGGCCATGGGGCGAGGCGGCGCGCATCTGCCGCATGAGCAGGGAGACGGCGGCGCCCAGCTCCGTCGCGAGGTGTTCGTGGTCCTTTTCCGTCATGCCTCCAGCGTAGGAGATTGACAGGCAAACTTGCAAGTCTGCCTGTCAATATTCCCGGGAAGCGCCCGGGCGCGCCACGGGGGAGATGGTCTTGCCACGGTGCGTGACGGGGCTTACGGTCACCTCCACACGCGTAGATCGCGCAGGGTTCGAGGCGCCGCCCCGGTCACCGGCGCGCCGTGCACCGGGTCGTGGATCCCGCGTGGCCGCAGGCTGACGCATCGACAAAGGAGCAGCTCATGGCCGATGTTGTGCGTGCCGCACTGGTCCAGGCGACCTGGACCGGCGACACCGAATCGATGATCGCGAAGCATGAGGAGTACGCCAGAGCGGCGGCCGCGCAGGGCGCGAAGGTGATCGGCTTCCAGGAGGTCTTCAACGCCCCGTACTTCTGCCAGGTCCAGGAGCCCGAGCACTACCGCTGGGCGGAGCCGGTGCCCGACGGCCCGACCGTCCGGCGGATGCAGGACCTCGCCCGCGAGACCGGCATGGTCATCGTCGTCCCCGTCTTCGAGGTCGAACAGTCCGGCTTCTACTACAACACCGCGGCCGTGATCGACGCCGACGGCACCGTCCTGGGCAGCTACCGCAAGCACCACATTCCGCAGGTCAAGGGCTTCTGGGAGAAGTACTACTTCAAGCCGGGCAACGCCGGCTGGCCGGTCTTCGACACCGCCGTCGGCAAGGTCGGCGTCTACATCTGCTACGACCGCCACTTCCCGGAAGGCTGGCGGCAGTTGGGCCTCAACGGTGCCCAGCTGGTCTACAACCCCTCCGCCACCTCCCGCGGCCTGTCCGGCTACCTGTGGCAGCTGGAGCAGCCCGCGGCCGCGGTCGCCAACGAGTACTTCATCGCGGCGATCAACCGGGTCGGCGTCGAGGAGTACGGCGACAACGACTTCTACGGCACCAGCTACTTCGTCGACCCCCGGGGCCAGTTCGTCGGCGCGCTCGCCAGTGACTCCAAGGAGGAACTGGTCGTCCGCGACCTCGACTTCTCCCTGATCGACGAGGTCCGCCAGCAATGGGCCTTCTACCGCGACCGCCGCCCCGACGCGTACGACGGGCTGGTGCAGCCATGACCCAGCACCCCCAGGACGCGGCGAGCCTGCACGCCCGCCACCAGGCCGTCCTGCCCTCCTGGCTGAGCCTCTACTACGAGCGGCCGCTGGAACTCACCCACGGCGAGGGCCGGCACGTCTGGGACGCCGAGGGCAACCGCTACCTCGACTTCTTCGGCGGCATCCTCACCACCATGACGGCCCACGCACTGCCCGAGGTGACCAAGGCCGTCAGCGAGCAGGCCGGCCGCATCATCCACACCTCGACGCTCTACCTCTCCCGCCCGATGGTCGACCTGGCCGAGCGGATCGTGGCGCTGTCCGGCATCCCCGACGCCCGCGTCTTCTTCACCACCTCCGGTACGGAGGCCAATGACGCGGCCCTGCTGCTGGCCACCACGCACCGCCGCTCCAACCAGGTCCTGGCGATGCGCAACAGCTACCACGGCCGGTCGTTCTCCACCGTCGGCATCACCGGCAACCAGAGCTGGTCACCGACCAGCCTCTCGCCGCTCCAGACGCTCTACGTGCACGGCGGGGTGCGCACCCGCGGCCCGTACGCGGAGCTCGGCGACCGTGATTACATCGCGGCCTGCGTCGCCGACCTGGAGGACATGCTCCAGCAGACCGCGGGCGGCATCGCCGCGCTGATCGCCGAACCGGTGCAGGGCGTCGGCGGGTTCACCATGCCGCCGGACGGCCTGTACGCCGCCTTCCGCGAGGTGCTCGCCCGGCACGGCATCCTCTGGATCAGCGACGAGGTACAGACCGGCTGGGGCCGTACCGGCGACCACTTCTGGGGCTGGCAGGCGCACGCCGACAACGGCCCGCCGGACCTGCTCACCTTCGCCAAGGGCATCGGCAACGGCATGGCCATCGGCGGCGTCGTGGGCCGTGCCGAGGTGATGAACTCGCTCACCGCGAACTCCATCTCCACCTTCGGCGGCAGCCCCGTCACCATGGCCGCGGGCCTCGCCAACCTCACCTACCTGCTCGAACACGATCTGCAGGGCAACGCCCGACGGGTCGGCGGACTGCTCATCGAACGGCTGCGGGCGGTGACCGCCGGCCTCGACGTCGTACGGGAAGTGCGCGGCCGCGGCCTGATGATCGGCGTCGAACTCGTCCGTCCCGGCACCGACGAGCGGGCGCCGGAGGCCGCGTCGCTGGTGGTGGAGGCCGCCCGCGAGCGCGGTCTGCTGGTCGGCAAGGGCGGCCAGGGCGGCGCGTCGCTGCGCATCGCGCCCCCGATGACGCTGACCGTCGCCGAGGCGGAAGAGGGCGCGGCGCTGCTCGCGGACGCACTCCAGGCGGTGCAGGGGATGCTGGCGCCTTCCTAGGCGCGCGCTCCGGAAGCGTGCGGCCGGGGCAGGGCCGGGCCGGGGCCGGGGTCCTCGCGCCGCCTCCGGCCGCCGTCCCGGCGGCGTGCCACCGGGCGGTTCGGGTGGTCCGGGCGGTTCGGGTGGTCCGGGCGGTCGGGGCGAGCCGGGCGGTCCGATCGGAACCGTGCGGACGCGCGGACGCGTCCTACGCCTGAGCCGCCGCCTCCCGGACCGTCTCGGCCACCAGGCGGAAGAAGCGGGTGTGCGCCCGCCGGCTGCACGGGGCCTCCGGGTTCCACGGCAACAGCCGGGCCCGGGCCTCGATCGCGCGCCAGTGCGCGTCGGTCCGGAGCTCCTCGGGCCGGGCGGCGTTGATCCGTACGTCCGTCAGCACGATGTCCGGGGCCATCGCGGCGGCCTCCGCCCAGCCGACCGTGGACCAGTTCAGACCGGCACCGGCCGGCGGTTCCAGCAGGCCGACGCCGTGTTCGGTCAGCGCCCGCAGCTCCGGCCAGGAACCGGGCCGGGCCAGGTGCACCCGTGCGGGGCCCGCGGGCGACAGCGCCAGCACCCGCGGCCGTACCGCGCCGCCGGCCGCCTGCCGCAGGGCGTCCTCCGCGGCGTCCAACTCGCGTGCCGCGCCCAGGGGTTCGCCCCGGCCGAGCGAGCCGGCCAGCGCCGCGAACCGCTCGCGCACCTCGGCCAGGCTGCGGCCGGGCCCCACCGCGACCGTGGCGAGCGGGACATGGGTCTCCAGCTCCTCCGCCGTCTGCTGCGTCAGCCCGTAGACCTGCTCGCCGTCATAGGTCACCGCCACCACCAGGTCCGGCTCCGCCGCCAGCAGGGCGTCCGGACGCAGGGCGTGGCCCGCACCGAGGTAGCCGATCTCCGCGAGCGGCAGCTCCCCGCCCTTGGCGGGGTCGGGGGCGGCGCCGTCGTGCGGGGACCCGAACAGCCCGACGGGCCGTATGCCGTGGTCCCACAGCGTCGCCCCCGCCTGTATGTACGCCACGATCCGGTACGGCCGCTGCCCGGCCACCGCGAGGCGCCCCCGGTCGTCGGAGAACTCCCACGGTGTGCTCTGCTCCATGACCTGCCGCCTTCCGCGTCGTCCGTCCGGGTGCCGTACCGCTCGCTGGGGTCCCCGCCCGCGTCGGCGGATATCTGCCCATCGCGCCACCCCCGCACCCCTCCGGCCCCGGCCGCCGCCCCGGCGTCCGGGCCCGCGTTCAACCGGCCGGCTGATCGTGGCCGCAACACGAAAGTCTCCACTGATCAACGGTCACGGTATTGCCACCGTGGGTGACATGCTTCTACGGTCTCCCTCTCAGCCGGAATCTACGGGTGTAGACCGGTTGTGACGTGGCGTCAGCGGAGCAGGGCTGCCCAGGGGACGGTGCGCGTCGGGCTCCGCCTTCCGGTGCCACACGAGGTCGTTGATGCGGAAGGGAGCAGGGATGGTGGGACGTACGCTCGTCCGGGGCGGCCTGGTGATCACCGCCGCCGATGAAATCCACGCCGATGTCCTGGTGGAGGACGGCAGGATCGCCGCCCTCGCCGCGCACGGCAGCCCCGGCGCCGACAGCTGGGCGAAGTCGGCGGACCGCATCCTCGACGCCACCGGCAAATACGTCATCCCGGGCGGCGTCGACGCGCACACCCACCTGGACTTCCCCTTCGGCGGGACCTTCTCCTCCGACAACTTCGAGACCGGGACCCGCGCCGCTGCCTGGGGCGGCACCACCACCCTCATCGACTTCGCGGTGCAGTCCCGCGGCAAGTCGCTCCGCGACGGCCTGGACACCTGGCACGCCAAGTCCGACGCCCGCTGCGCCATCGACTACGCGTTCCACATGATCCTCTCCGACGTCAACGAGCACACCCTCAAGGAGCTGGACCTCCTGGTGGCGGAGGGCGTCACCTCCTTCAAGCTGTTCACCGCCTACCCCGGGGTCTTCTACAGCGACGACGGACAGATCCTGCGGGCCATGCAGCGCTCGGCCGGCAACGGCGGGCTGGTGATGATGCACGCCGAGAACGGCATCGCCATCGACGTGCTGGTCGAACAGGCGCTGGCCGAGGGGAAGACCGACCCGCGCTACCACGGCGAGGTCCGCCGGGTCCTCCTCGAAGCCGAGGCCACCCACCGCACCATCCAGCTGGCCCGGGTCGCCGGCGCACCGCTCTACGTCGTCCACGTCTCCGCCGAGGAGGCCCTCGCCGAGATCGCCCAGGCCCGCGACAAGGGGCTGAACGTCTTCGGCGAGACCTGCCCGCAGTATCTGTTCCTGTCCACCGACAACCTCGCCGAGCCCGACTTCGAGGGCGCCAAGTACGTCTGCTCCACACCGCTGCGGCCCCGTGAGCACCAGGAGGCTCTGTGGCGCGGGCTGCGCACCAACGACCTCCAGGTGGTCTCCACCGACCACTGCCCCTTCTGCTTCCAGGGGCAGAAGGAGCTCGGCCGCGGTGACTTCTCCAAGATCCCCAACGGGATGCCCGGGGTGGAGAACCGGATGGACCTCCTCCACCAGGGGGTGGTGGAGGGCAGGATCAGCCGCCGGCGCTGGATCGAGATCGCCTGCGCCACCCCGGCCCGGATGTTCGGCCTCTACCCGAAGAAGGGCACCATCGCCCCCGGTGCCGACGCCGACCTCGTCCTCTACGACCCCACCGCCGAGCAGACCCTCTCCGCCGAGACCCACCACATGAACGTCGACTACTCGCCGTACGAGGGCAAGCGGGTCACCGGCCGGGTCGAGACGGTCCTCTCCCGGGGCGAACTCGTCATCGACCGGCGGGAGTTCACCGGGCACGCGGGACACGGCCAGTACATCCCGCGCGGCACCTGCCAGTACCTCATCTAAGGAGCCCGCCGTGGACTTCGGACTCGTTCTCCAGGCCGACCCGCCCGCTTCCGCCGTCGTGTCCCTGATGCGCCGCGCCGAGCGCAACGGCTTCCGTTACGGCTGGACCTTCGACTCGGCCGTTCTGTGGCAGGAGCCGTTCGTCATCTACAGCCGCATCCTGGACCACACGGAACGGCTGATCGTCGGCCCGATGGTCACCAACCCCTCCACCCGCACCCCCGAGGTCACCGCCTCCACCTTCGCCACCCTCAACGAGATGTACGGCAACCGCACCGTCTGCGGCATCGGGCGGGGCGACTCCGCGATGCGCGTGGCCGGGCGGCCGCCCAACACCCTGGCCCGGCTGGGCGAGGCGATCGGCGTCATCCGCGACCTCGCCGAGGGGCGGGAGGCGGAGGTCGGCGGCCACCGGATCAAGATCCCCTGGATCCGCAACGGCAAGCTGCCGGTCTGGATGGGTGCCTACGGCCCCAAGGCCCTCGCCATGGCGGGCGAGCTGGCCGACGGCTTCATCCTCCAGCTCGCCGACCCCTTCCTCACCGAATGGATGGTCAAGGCCGTACGACAGGCCGCGGCGGACGCCGGACGCGACCCGGCCGAGGTCACCATCTGCGTCGCCGCCCCCGCCTATGTGGGCGACGACCTCGACCACGCCCGCGCGCAGTGCCGCTGGTTCGGCGGCATGGTCGGCAACCACGTCGCCGACCTCGTCGAACGCTACGGCGAGCGCTCCGATGTGGTGCCCGAGGAGCTGACCGAGTACATCAAGGCCCGTGAGGGGTACGACTACGCCCAGCACGGCCGGGCCGGCAGCCCGCACGCCGACTTCGTCCCGGACGCCGTCGTCGACCGCTTCTGTCTGCTGGGCCCCCTCGCCGCCCACCGCGAGCGGCTGGAGCAGCTCCGGGCGCTGGGCGTGGACCAGTTCGCGGTCTATGCCATGCACGACGCCAAGGAATCCACCATCGACGCCTACGGAGCAGAGCTCATCCCCGCGTTCTCCTGAACGGGCGCCGGGACACGGCGCCGTGCGGCCGTGTGGCAGTGGTGTCCGGCCGCCGGTCCGGCCGCCGGTCCGGTCGCCGGTCCGGGCACCGTGAGGGCGAAAGACACGCCCTGGCCGCCGCCCCGCCGCCCGGCAACCGGCGGCCCGTACCCGGACGAAAGGTCCCCGTATGTCCGCGCCCTCCGCACCCGTGCCTCCGGACCTGCCCATAGCGCCCTCCGGGCAACTCACCGCCCCGGACGGCCGCGTCGAACCCGCGCCGGGCGCCATCGCCCCGCACGGCCGCTACGTCAATGACGACCTGCGGCCCGTACCCCTGGCCGAACGCCGCTGGACCACCTACAACTTCACCGCCCTCTGGGTCGGCATGGCGCACAACATCCCCTCCTGGACGCTCGCCTCCGGCCTGGTCGCGCTCGGCATGGACTGGCTGCAGGCGGTGCTGACCATCGCGCTGGCGAACCTCGTCGTCCTCGTCCCGATGCTGCTCACCGGGCACGCCGGCCCGAAGTACGGCATCCCCTTCCCCGTCCTGGCCCGGGCCTCGTTCGGGCTGCGTGGCGCCAATCTGCCCGCGCTGGTGCGGGCCGCCGTGGCCTGCTGCTGGTTCGGCATCCAGACCTGGATCGGCGGCCAGGGCATCTACATCCTGCTGGGCAAGATCTTCGGCGGAGGCTGGGCGAAGGCGGCGTCCATCGGCGGCTACCCCTGGACCCTCTGGCTGTGCTTCCTGGTCTTCTGGGTCGTCGAACTCGCCATCATCCACCGGGGCATGGAGACCCTGCGCCGCTTCGAGAACTGGGCCGCGCCCTTCGTCCTCGTCGGCGCGCTGGTGCTGTTGGGCTGGATGGCGGCCAAGGCCGGCGGGTTCGGCCCGCTCCTGGACCAGCCGAGCGCACTGGGCTGGGGCCACGACTTCTGGAAGGTCTTCTTCCCGTCCCTCATGGGGATGATCGGCTTCTGGGCGACCCTGTCGTTGAACATCCCCGACTTCACCCGCTTCGGCGCCGGCCAACGGGCCCAGGTCTGGGGCCAGTCCCTCGGCCTGCCGACCACCATGACGGCCTTCGCGCTGCTCTCCGTACTGGTCACCTCCGGCTCACAGGCGGTGTACGGGGCGCCGATCTGGGATCCGGTCGCCCTGGCCGGCAAGTCCGACAGCGTCTTCGGCCTGCTCTTCGCCCTGGTCACCGTCCTGATCGCGACGATCTCGGTCAATATCGCCGCCAACGTCGTCTCGCCCGCCTACGACCTGGCCCATCTGGCGCCGAAGCTCATCACCTTCCGCAGGGGCGCGCTGATCACCGGCGTGGTCGGCGTGATCATCCTGCCGTGGAAACTCATCGCCACCCCCGAGCTGTACATCTTCACCTGGCTCGGGGTGGTCGGCGGCCTGCTCGGCACGGTCGCCGGCATCCTCATCGCCGACTACTGGATCATCCGCCGCACCGTCCTCGACCTCGCCGCCCTCTACCACCCCGGCGGCCGCTACTGGTACGCGGCCGGCTGGAACTGGCGGGCCGTCCTCGCCTTCGCGGTCGGCGGCCTGCTCGCAGTCGGCGGCTCGTACTCCCACCCCGGCAAGGGCCCCTTCCCCGCCGACGGCCTGATCCCGTTCCTCCAACCACTGGCCGACTACGGCTGGGCAGTCGGCCTGGGCACCGCCCTGATCCTCTACACCGTGCTCATGACCACGGCGTCCGGGCGCGGAGGCCGGGCGGCCTGACCCGGCCTCACCGGGGGCTCCGGCCCCGCCCCGCATGGGGAAGTCTCCTGGAGGCAACGCTGGCAGGCGTGGGCGGCCGGCTGTCAGCAGCTCGGCAGGTGGGGCACCTTGGGCGCCGCCCCGCGCACGTAGTGGTTGCTCACCCAGGCCGGGTCGCTACCGGTCAGCAGGGTGACCTTCGTCCACCATGCGTTTCCCGAGACCTTGGAGGTGTGCCGGTTGGTCTGGCAAAACGCCCGGAGGGTCGTGTTGGACACCCTTTTGGCGACACCGCAACTCGTACGCGGGCACTCCCGCAGGGCCACCTGCGTGCCCTTGATGTGGACCTTCTTGATGCTGACCGCTGAGGTGTCGGACGCCGGCATCAGCGCCGCAGTCCCGGCGGCCGTCTGCTGCCCGCCACGCGAATCGGCGTGCGCGGGGCCGGCCACGGCAAGGCCGCTGGCCAGGGCAAGGGCCGTCGAGGCGAGCGCGAAACGCTTACGCACCGTAGAGGACATTCCTGTGCTCCTTCACTGTCGCCGCACTGCAATGGCGCACTCGGGTTGTTCACCGCAGCCGACCGACCTCATGTGGACGCCCCATTCCTCGCGCCGCCCGGCCTCCGACAAACACCTTGTGGGGCGGGCGAGAACGAGTCCAGACATGCCGGGCGAGTTGGGATAAACCTTCGACCAAATTGAGACAGCATGACAACTGACGGCGTCGGCGGACAGGCAAGAGCGGGCGCCTTCGATGGGCCGGATAGCCAAGGAACTGCCTTGATTGCGACGGGTGTTGCCGACGAGGTGGCACGGAACCGCCACATCACCCTGGGACGTGCTCCGGGAGCGAACCGCCCATGACAGAGGCCCGGATCTCAGGCGGCCGGGTACTCCCCGAGGAGCGCAGCTACCTCCGGCACCTTTCGGAAGGGCTTCAAGCTCTCAAGAACCACCCGCGCCCGGTCGGCCGTTCGCTCAGAGGCCCCGCCGGTGGAAAGAGCCAGCATGCGTTCAGCGGTGGCTGCCGCTTCCTCCGCCTCGTTGGCGTCCGCGTAAGCCACCGCCAACCATGAGAGGTAGAGCGCCAACTCCCGTGTGTGCGTTGTGTCGTAGCGGTCCAAGACCTGGGTCAGGAGCGGAACGGCACGAAGCGGTCTATGCAGCTCCGTGTAGACCCTGGAGTCCATGACCTCCAGCTCCTCCACGGACACCCAGTAGGTCCAGTCTGGTTCATCCGCCCCGTGCTCATCCGTGAGCGCTTCGTGGGCCTTGCCCAGTGCCTGGATCGCCTCTTGAGGGCGGTCGGCCCTGGTGTGTGCCCATGCCGCGCGGTCCAGGAACAGCGCGCGTGCGCGGGGTGGAGCGTCCGGCCCGGCGGCGTCAACGGCGGCCACCGCCATATCCACGGCCTCACGGCAATCACCCTGATTGGCTACCTGGTAAGCGAGCGTGCCCAGAAGCTGACCCGCCAGGGTGCCATCTCCGGCTGTCTGTGCGGCAGAGAGCCCCAGGCGGTAGACCTTCTCCGCCTCCGCGTACTCCCCGGCGTCACTCGCCACCCAACCCACAATCTGGGCCAGCTCCGCAATCGCCCGGAGTAGATCCCGCCCAACGGCTTCTGCGTGCGTGGTCATTCGGTAGAGGTCCACCGCGGATCTCAGGTCACGGCGTGCGCGCCCGATCAGGTCACGTCCATACACGACGTCGTCCGCCAGTCGAAGGCCGTGGACCCGGTTGGCCAGGTCCACCACCGTGGATTGCCCGATCCGCCGCCCAAGGCCGTCGACCAGCGGGGCGAACGGATCACCGGGTGGGAGGAAGTCGTCCACCGTGCGCGGTTCGGGTGGGGCGGTCGCTTCCTCTACAGTCGTGGCTGCCTCTAGTTCCCCCCTGGACACGCCTAAGACGGTAGCCAGGACCGGCAGCCATTCGCGCGGTTTCCGCTTTCCTGCCTCCCACCGGTACACGTCCTGCCGACCCAGGGAGGCATTCAGCCCCAGCGTGGGGAGATCACGGGCAACTTCATTCAGCTTCTCCGCCATGCGGTCCTGTGACCAGCCGCGCCCTTTGCGGAGGCGTCTGATCATTGCCCGGATGGTCTCCCCAGTCATGACCCTAGTCTGGCCTACACGGAGGCATACAGGCAGGCCGCTCCGTAGGCACGAGGGTGCCGGAATGCTGGCCGTCATGACAGGTGAACCGGTCAGGGACGCGGAAGCACCGGAAGACGGCGCCTTGACGCCGTTGGACACCACAATCCTCCGGTGGGAGAGAAGGCGATGGCACCTGGACGCGCCGCCGTATAACCCGTACGTGAAGCCGAGTCGTGCCTTCATGGAGCGCACCCTGGCCGGGTTGTGGAGCGTGCTTGATGGCTGCGGCTGAACACGCCCCGGTCGTCGTGATGTCTGCCGGCCCGGAGCTGGAGCCCGTCCCCGTCCCGGAGTGCGACGTGTGCGAACTCTGCGGCCGGGAGCGGGAGGCGGCCCGCCGGGCGGGCCGTTCGCTGGAGGTCCGGAGCCTTAACGGGGTGATCGCGGGTCACCCGCACGGAAGGGAAACGAGGGCGTGAGCTGTACGAAGTGCGTCGACCTGGAACGGGAGTTGGAGGCAGCCGAAAGGGCTCGCGACCAGACCCGGGCCGTGGACTGTCGGGTCCTCCTCCTACGCCACCCGCAACACGACGAAGTGCCCGTGGAGGCCGGTACGCGCCCCGGAAGGGCGGTGGCGCGAAATGAGTAGGCCGCTTAGCGCCCGCAAGCCGCGGGGCGACATGAAGCAGACCAGCGCCGTGGCCAAGGATGACCGTAACGAGGGCAGGCAACGCGTAGAAAAGGCTGACCTGTTGGACCGGATGCGGGAGCGCATCCACGGCAAGCCGAATGCCGGCTGGCTCCCAGACTCCGCCCGCTTGTCGGATGCCCATTCCGGCATCCCCCGCGTTGCTGAGTGATCCCGACAGGGGGGCGGGCAAGGCCCGGCGACTGTCCCACGGACAGCGACGGTCGGACGGGTGAACAATCACCGAGAGAGCACCTGGAGGAAAGTGATCATGATCGTTGCGAACGACGGCGGCGACAAGCTCCCCGGGGAGCCGTACCCCGGCCCGCATCAGCCCCCGTCCCCTGACGGTGGCCCGGGTCAGCCGAACCCGCCCAAGGTTGCCTGACCCAGTGACCACCGACGCGCCAAAGGAGCGCCCCAGCATTGACGGGCTGGGGCGTGCCCTCATGTCTTCAGGGGCTCTTTCCTCCGACTGGGCACCCTCGTACGCGGCCGTTCCCCGCTCCACCGTGTTGCCGGACCTCATGTGGCCGTTCGACATGGCGGCCGGTCGGAGCATGGCAGTTTCCAAAACGGACGACCCGGCCAAGTGGCAGGAGTTCGCGGACTCCGACGTACCGATCGTCACCCAGTGGGACGACGGGAGGCACACCGGCACCGAACCGGGCCACGTCCCGACCAGCTCCGCGTCCATGCCGAGCGTGGTCTTCCGCATGCTCCAGGACCTGGACCTCCATCCCAGTCACAAGGTCCTGGAAATCGGCACCGCCACGGCCTGGAATGCGTTGCTCATGGTCCACCGTGCGGGGCCGGGGTGCGTGACCACGGTGGAGGTGGACCGGGCGGTGGCCACGGCAGCCATGGCGACGGTGGAGAGGCTGGGAATACCCCTTCGCGTCGTCCACGGCGACGGGTTCCAGGGCTGTCGAGAAGGGGCGCCGTATGACCGGGTCATCGCTACGTGCGGGCTCCGTTCCCTCCCGTTCGCCTGGGTGGAGCAGTGCCGGCCGGGGGGTGTCATCGTCGCCCCCTGGGGGACGAACTACACCCACGTCGACGCGGTGGCCCGCCTGGTCGTCGCACCGGACGGAGAGAGCGCGTCCGGGAAGTTCACCGGTCCCGTGGAGTTCATGAAGCTCCGGTCCCAGCGGTTTGCCCTCCGGGCGCACTCGGAGTACGTCACGGGGAGCGTGGCGGACGGCGAGGAGTCCGCCACGACGATCACCGAAGCGGAGTTCGTCGGGGAGCAATTCGGCCCGGAGCGGTTCGCGATGGGCCTCCGCGTCCCCCGGTGTTCGTACGTCGTAGCGGGGAAGAGCGATGGCGCGCGGCCGGTCTGGTTCTACAGTTTGAGTGACAACTCATGGGCGTGTGCGATGTTCCGCGACGGGAAGACGGCCCGTGTCTGGCAACAAGGTCCCCGCCGTCTCTGGGATCAGGTGGAGAGCGCCTTCCGCTGGTGGGTCGACAGCGGACGCCCGGACCACACCCGGTTCGGTCTGACCGTGACCGCCGAGGGCGAAAGGGTGTGGCTGGACGACCCGGCCAACTCCTGGACCCTCTGAGACCGGCCCCGTCCGTGCTTGCCCCCGTGGCGCACGGGCGGGGCCTTCGCCATGTCCGCTCGACCCCGCCCCCGGCTCCTGCCCCCCATCCGGGAGCAAGGGAATACCCCTCATCACAGAGCAGTTGTCGGCAACAGGGGGACCCGGACCGCCGGCCACTACACCTGGCCCATACACCCGGCCTCCACACGCGGCCACCCCACCCAGCCACCCCACCCGGACACCCCCACAGGGAGGCAGCACCGTGCACGGTGAATACAAGGTGCCGGGCGGCAAGCTCGTGGTGGTCGACCTCGATGTCGTGGACGGCGCGCTGCGCCACGTCCGCGTCTCGGGGGACTTCTTCCTGGAGCCCGCCGAGGCGTGGCCCGCCGTCAACCGTTCCTTGGAGGGCGCCGCCGCCGACACCGGCGCACGTGTACTGGCGGCCCGGATCGACGCGGCCCTCCCGGCCGGTGCCGTGCTGTTCGGCTTCAGCACCGAGGCCGTGGGGATCGCCGTGCGCCGCGCGGTCGCGGGCGCCACGGACTGGACCGACCACGAGTGGCAGATCCTTCATGTCGGCCCCCAACACCCCGCCCTCCACATGGCGTTGGACGAGGTTCTGACGGCCGAGGTCGCGGCGGGCCGCCGCCCGCCGACCCTGCGGGTGTGGGAGTGGGACCGCCCCGCCGTGATCATCGGCAGCTTCCAGTCGCTGCGCAACGAGGTCGACCCCCGGGGAGCCGAGAAACACGGCGTGACGGTCGTGCGGCGGATCTCCGGGGGCGGCGCCATGTTCGTCGAGCCGGACAGCACCATCACGTACTCGCTGAGCGTGCCGGAGACCCTGGTCCACGGGCTGTCGTTCGCCGAGAGCTACGCCTATCTGGACGACTGGGTGCTGGGCGCGCTCGGTGACATGGGCATCACGGCCTGGTACAAGCCGCTCAACGACATCGCGACCGACGCCGGGAAGATCGCGGGGGCGGCGCAGAAGCGGGTGGTGGCGGGCGCCGGGGCGGTGCTGCATCACGTGACGATGTCGTACGACATCGATGCGGAGAAGATGGCCGAGGTGCTGCGGATCGGCCGGGAGAAGCTGTCGGACAAGGGCATCGCCAGCGCCGGCAAGCGGGTGGACCCGCTGCGGCGCCAGACCGGACTGCCCCGCGCCGAGGTCATCGATCGGATGATCGCGTCGTTCCGGGCACGCTACGGCGGGTCGGACGGCGCGGTCTCGGACGCGGAGCTGGGACGCGCCCAGGAGCTGGCGGAGCACAAGTTCGGCTCCCGGGAGTGGACGGCCCGCGTGCCTTGAGGGGGTGCGCGGCGGACGAGCCGGGGCCCCGGCGGCGGGCGCTGCGCACTCGTCGCCGGCCACCTGTTCGCCGGCCCTGCCTCAGACGCCTGCCGCCAGTCCCTCCAGGAGCCTCGGCAGGGCCGTGCCGATCGGCTCGCGGATCACCTCGTCGGCGAGTGCGTCGTACGGGGTCGGCTCGGCATTGACGATGATCAGCCGGGCGCCGTGTTCGGCCGCCACCCCGGCGAGCGAGGCGGCCGGCTGTACTTGCAGCGTGCTGCCGACGGCAAGGAAGACCTCCGCCGCCTTCGCCACGCCCAGGGCCGTCCCGAGCACCTCCGGATCCAGCCGCTCGCCGAACATCACCGTCGCCGACTTCAGGATCCCGCCGCAGACCAGACACGCCGGATCGGGCTCGCCCGCGGTCACCCGAGCCAGCGCCTCCTTCATGTCCGACCGGGCATGACAGCCGGTGCAGACGACCGCCCGTACGGTGCCGTGCAGTTCGAGCACCTTGCGTGCGGGCACCCCGGCGAGCTGATGCAGACCGTCCACGTTCTGCGTGATCACCCGCACCGGCGTCCCGGACCGCTCCAGCCGGGCCACCGCCTCGTGCCCGGCATTCGGCCGCGCCCGGAACGCCGGGCTCTCCTGTCGCATCCGCCATGAGCGCCGCCGGATCTCCGGATCGCTCATGTACGCGTCGTAGGTGACGAGCTTCTCCGCCTCCGGGTCCCGCCGCCACAACCCGTTCGGCCCGCGGTAGTCCGGGATCCCGGAATCGGTGGAAATCCCCGCCCCGGTGAGGATCGCGACGAGGGGACGCCGGGGCGGCTGGTCGGGGGACACATCGGTGCCGGTCATGGGGCCGAGGGTACGCAGAGGGGCCGGTGCGGGCGAGGGGATTTGGGTGGTGGGGCGGTGGCGTACGG
>NZ_SDIG01000148.1:0-16697 GCF_004122755.1 Streptomyces sp. TM32 | reverse complement strand
ATCGTGACCATGGCCTCGCGCGAGGGGAAGTGCTCGGCGCGCACCCGCCGCACCCAGTCGGCCCGCCGGACGCCCGCACCCACCCCAACTCTCTGTTCAACACGGCGTTATGGGGTGCTTGCACACAGTGCACATGTCTTGTGATGCTATGACCGCTTTTGCCGGATACATGCACTGTGAAGGGTGGCGTGACCGTGACGGCCCGTACTGCGCCCAAGGCTCCATCCCGCGAGAGCCGAAGCGCGGACACGCGGGCACTCACACAGGTGCTGTTCGCCGAGCTGACGGACCTCGAACCCGGCACCCCGGAGCACACCCGGGTCCGCGCCGCGCTGATCGAGGCCAATCTGCCGCTGGTCCGCTATGCCGCGGCCCGCTTCCGCAGCCGCAACGAGCCGATGGAGGACGTCATCCAGGTCGGCACCATCGGCCTGATCAACGCGATCGACCGATTCGATCCGGACCGGGGCGTCCAGTTCCCCACCTTCGCGATGCCCACCGTCGTCGGCGAGATCAAACGCTACTTTCGAGACAATGTCCGCACGGTCCATGTACCGCGCCGCCTCCATGAGCTGTGGGTGCAGGTCAACGGGGCGACCGAGGATCTGACGGTGCTGCACGGCCGCTCCCCCACCACCGCCGAGATCGCCGAGCGCCTCAAGATCGGCGAGGACGAGGTCCTGGCCTGCCTGGAGGCCGGCCGCTCGTATCACGCCACCTCACTGGAGGCCGCCCAGGAGGGCGACGGCCTGCCCGGCCTGCTCGACCGCCTCGGCTACGAGGACCCGGAGCTGGCCGGGGTCGAGCACCGCGACCTCGTACGACACCTCCTCGTCCAGCTGCCCGAGCGCGAGCAGCGGATCCTTCTGCTGCGTTACTACAGCAATCTGACGCAGTCCCAGATCAGTGCGGAGCTGGGGGTGTCGCAGATGCATGTCTCACGGCTACTGTCGCGGAGCTTCGCCCGGCTGCGATCCGCAAACAGGATCGACGCCTAACCGGGACGGGCGACCCGTCCCCGCTCAGCTGCGCAGATATGTCGACATGGCGCTACAGCGTGTTGCCGACATGTGACATTCTGCAGGAACCGCGTTTGCCGTAGCGCTGCCTCCGGTATTCAGGTGGAGGTATCACTCCCCGGTCCGCCCCGGCCCGGGGACGCCGCAGCGACCCGTCCGCGACCTCAAGGGGGTGGCATGTCCGTAGAACTGGGCAGCTCAAAGGTGCTTTCCGCGATTCCCGCGCCCGCACCGCACGTGCATGACGACGACGCCATCAACACCCGCACGCTCTCCCGCTCCCTGTTCCTGCGGCTCGCCTCGCTCGACAAGGACTGCGCGGAGCGCACCTACGTCCGTGACACGCTCATCGAGCTCAATCTGCCGCTCGTGCGGTACGCGGCCGCCCGCTTCCGCAGCCGCAACGAGCCGATGGAGGACATCGTCCAGGTCGGCACCATCGGCCTGATCAAGGCGATCGATCGTTTCGACTGCGAACGCGGCGTGGAATTCCCGACGTTCGCGATGCCGACGGTGGTCGGTGAGATCAAGCGGTTCTTCCGCGACACCTCGTGGTCGGTACGGGTCCCGCGCCGGCTCCAGGAGCTCCGCCTCGCCCTCACCAAGGCCAGCGACGAGCTCTCCCAGAAGCTGGACCGCTCCCCGACCGTCCCCGAACTCGCCCTGTGCCTGGGGGTGTCGGAGGAGGACGTCGTCGACGGCCTGGCCGTCGGCAACGCCTACACCGCCTCCTCGCTCGACTCCCCCTCCCCGGAGGACGACGGCGGCGAGGGCTCCCTCGCGGACCGCCTCGGCTACGAGGACAGCGCGCTGGAGGGCGTGGAGTACCGCGAGTCCCTCAAGCCCCTGCTGGCCAAACTCCCGGCCCGCGAGCGCCAGATCATCATGCTGCGCTTCTTCGCCAATATGACGCAGTCCCAGATCGGCGAGGAGGTCGGCATCTCCCAGATGCATGTCTCCCGGCTGCTGACCCGCACCCTGGCGCAGCTGCGCGACGGCCTGATCTCCGACTGAGGAACGGTCCGCCGAGGGGCCGTAGGCGCTTGGTGCCGCTCGGCGGACAGTTGCAGAGGACCGGAGGGCCGCGGGGCGTGGCGCATACGGCGCGCACGCCCGCCCGCACGAGAGCCGTCCGGCGTCCACCTCTGTACACCTGACGCCCCGTCAGCAACACTGGCCCGATGCGACGGACGACTACTGCCCGTGCCTCTGCGGCCGTGCTGTGTCTGGGTGTTCTGCTCACCGGCTGCGGGAACGCGGCCGAGCAGGGCTATGCCGCGGTGGGCGCGGCAGGCCCCGCCGACGGCCGCACGCCGGCCGGTGCCGTACCGCCCCAGGACGGTGTCGAGCTGACGCCGCTGGACGGCGGAGACCGCGGTCACGACGGCGGAGACGGCAGCAACGGCAGAGACAGCGGCGACGGCGCCACGCGGTCCGGACGGCCCGGTGCGAGGGCCTCTTCCCGGTCCGGCTCCGGCACGGGCGACGCGGCCCGCGGGTCCGCCTCCCCGGACGGTCCCGGCGCCAACAGCGCACCGTCCCCGGGGAAGCCCGCCGGCCAGGGTGACGGCAGCACGCCCGCCCCCGCTCCGTCCTCGCCCAACTCACCCACACCACCGGGTAGTTCCCCGCGCCCGCCGCACCCTTCGCCCTCCCCCGAGCCGCCCTCGCCGACCCTCCCGCCCGGCCCGGGGGCCCCGGCCGGCCTCCTGATCGGCGTGCCGCGGCTCGCCGACACCGACGTCCGCTGGTGCGAGAAGGTCACCCTCGACTTCCTCAACACCGGTGACCGGCCCGTCACCACCGGGACCGTCACCTTCGGCACGCACATCATCGGCGCCCTCGGCATCGACTGGGCCACGATCACCTCCACCCACAAGCTGCCGCTGCCGCTCGCCCCGGACCGGAAGAAGTCCGGCAGCTGGCGGGTGTGCGTGGACGGCTGGCGGGTGCCGGCGGGCATGCACCTCGACACCAGGGACGTGGCCTTCAGCTGGAAGAAGGCGCCGGGGAAGTAGGGGAAGCAGGAGCCGCAGGAGAGTACGAGGAGGGGGCCGGGGTGCGGCATGCCCCGGCGCTTTGTGCCCGGCCCCTGACGGCCTCCGAAATCCCTTCCTGGATAGCGATGAGTGCCGAGCGGTGCGACGGTCTAAAGAGGCACAGACGCGGCCGCCGGCAGCGCATCCGTCGCAGGGAGAAGACCATGCCCAAGATCACGCCCAACCTGTGGTTCGACACCCAGGGCAAGGAGGCCGCCGAGTTCTACTGCTCGGTGTTCCCGAACTCTCGGATCACGAACGTCACCTATTACAACGAGGCCGGCCCGCGCCCGGCAGGCACCGTGCTTACGGTCGAGTTCGAGCTCGACGGCCAGGAGTACACAGCGATCAACGGCGGCCCGGAGTTCACCTTCGACGAGGCGATCTCGCTGATGATCAACTGCGCCGACCAGGACGAGATCGACTACTACTGGTCCAAGCTCTCCGAGGGGGGCGGCGAAGAGGGCCCCTGTGGCTGGGTGAAGGACAAGTACGGGCTGTCCTGGCAGGTGGCACCGGGTGGGATGGCGGAGATGCTCAACGACCCGGACCAGGAGCGGGCGACCCGCGCCATGAAGGCCATGCTCGGCATGAAGAAGATCGACATCGCCGCGCTCCAGGCGGCGGCCGACGCGGCATAGGTCGAGCACGGAGGGTGGGGCGGGTCCGCAGGGACCCGCCTGCCGCCTGCCGACGACAGCGCCCCGGTCGGGGCCGCCTGCTCAGGAGCGGCTGCGATGGCGTCCCGTGCGGAGCGGTTGCGGGGCGGGGCGGCGTCGTGTGCCCACCTCGCGCAGCGCCCGGGCGGCCGCCTGCACGGCCGTGGGGGACGCCTCGGCGAAGACGGCCTCGTGGGCGTCGGCGTGGGCGCGGACGGCGCGCTCGGCGGTGTGCACCCCGTCCGGGGTCAGCCGGATCATGGTGCTGCGGCCGTCGTCCGGGGAGGGCTCGCGGCGTACGAGACCGCGGGCGGTGAGGTGGTTGACCACATTGCTGAGGCCGCCGGAGGACAGCAGCAGGGAGCGGGCCAGTTCGTTCGGCCGCATCCGGTACGGCTCACCGGTTCGGCGCAGCGCGGCCAGGATGTCGAACTCGGCGACCGTGAGGCCGAGTTCGGGCAGTATCGCGCGGGTGGCCTCGTCCAGCGCGCCGGCCAGCTGCACTATCCGTTTCGACAGCTCCGTCGTGGGGCGCAGCACGTCCGGCAGCTCGCTGCGCCAGGCGCCCATCAGCACATCGACGGGGTCGGGTCCTGGTCCGGGCGCTGCGGTCACGTCCGGCAGGATAGTTCAGCACCATGATAGCTTTCTAAAAAGCTTTCTTCCGAACGTGTAGAGGCTGTGATCTGCCATGGGAAGCGAGAGCCGCCGCACCCCGCGCCTGCTGCTGCGCGGCGGTCTGGTCATCGACACCGACCCCCACCCCACCGTCCACCCGCACACCGATGTCCTCGTCGAGGAGGGCCGGATCGCCGCCGTGGGCGCCGGGCTGCCGTTCGACGGGACCGAGCCGGGCCTGGCGGTGATCGACGCCCGTGCGCTGATCGTGCTGCCCGGCTTCGTCGACACCCACCGGCATCTGTGGCAGGCGGTGCTGCGCTCGGCCGCGGTCGACGAGAGCCTCGACGGCTACCTCAGCCGAATCCTCGGCGACCTCGCCGGCCGCTTCACACCCGCCGATGTGTACACGGGCAACCTTCTCGGCGCGCTGGAGTGCCTGGACGCGGGGATCACCACCGTGCAGGACTTCTCGCACGTCCAGTACTCACCGGAGCACGGCGCGGCCGCCGTCGAGGCGCTGCGGGAAGCGGGCATCCGTGCCGTGTTCGGCTACGGGTACCCGGTGTTCGACGAGGGCGCCCGGCGGGCCGACTGGGTGCGGCGGGTGCGCGCCGAGCACTTCCCCTCGCGCGAGGCCCTGGTCACGATGGCGCTGGCCCCCGTCGGCCCCTCCTTCGGTTCGCCGGAGACGGTGCGCGAGGACTGGCTGCTCGCCCGTGAGCTGGGGCTGCCCGTCGTCGTCCATGTGTCGGCCGGGCCGGTGGCCCAGGAGCCGGTCGCCGCGCTCCGGGAGCAGGGGCTGCTCGCCCCCGGCACCCTCTACGTCCACGGCAATTCGCTGGCCGACTCCGAGCTGCGACTGATCGCCGAGTCCGGCGGTGCGGTGGCGATCACCCCGGCGATCGAGGCGTCGATGCGGTTCGGTGCGCCGATGGCGCCGCGGCTGCGCCGGGCGGGCATCACCACGGGACTGGGCGCGGACGCGGTCACCTCCGCGCCGGGCGATATGTTCTCGCAGATGCGCGCCGCGCTGACGAGCAGTCACTTCGACGGGGCGGGCGACGGCGAGACGTCCACCGTCGGGGCGGCCGATGTCCTGCGCATGGCCACCGCCGAGGGCGCCGCGGCGCTCGGCCTGGGCGACGAGGTGGGGTCGCTGGGGATCGGCAAGAGCGCCGACCTGGTGCTGCTGCGCGCCGATGCGGTCAATCTCGCCCCGGTGGGCCACGATCCGATCGGGGCGGTGGTGACCGCCGCGCACCCCGGGAACGTCGACACGGTCCTGGTGGCCGGGCGCGCGGTCAAGCGCGCGGGGCGGCTGGTCCACGCCGAGCTGACCCACGTACTGGAGGCGGCGCACCGGTCCGCGGAGCGGATCGCGGCCCTGAACTGAACCACGGAGCGGTGTGCGGCGTGAACTGAGCCGCGGTCCGCGGTCGGGAGCCCGGAGTGCCGGGCCCCCGTGCAGGGACGTGCGGGCCGTTACGCCAGCGCCAGCCAGGCCGCGCCGGCGACGACCAGGATCGCGACGATCACGCCGACGATGACGCCCACGCGGGGGCCGGACGACTGCTGCGGGGCCGGCGCACGGCGGCCGCCGGTCTGCGGGGTGCCGCCCTCGTCCACGAAGGCCCGGAACATCTGCGTGCTGCCGGCCGGGTCGTAGTTGCCGCCGGCCTGGTTCTGCGGGTTGGTCGCCATGGGCAAGGACCCTAGCGAACCAGGGCCGGACGGGCACCCCTGGGGCGCGCAGCGAGCGCCTACGGAGCGGGGACGGACCGCGTACGGGGCGTGGGCGGGTCTGCGGGCAGCTCGCCTGGGGGTGTCCCGCTACCGACCGGAATCGGCCGGTCCCCTCACCCCCGCCCGTGACCTGCGCCTTTGCGGGGCGCGTCACTCCCGTTGACCACCGACCGCCGGAGAGTTTCCGCTTCCTTTACTTCAACCTCGAACCAATCGTTTGCCTTCAGCAACCAACAGAGTTTATGGTTGCCCAAAGCAACGAAAGAGCGCGAGGGAGAGAGGGAGGGGCCGGTGGCCGCTCACCGTCAGTTCGAGGAGCTGGCCAGGCAACTCAGTGCCATCGGCGCCGTCAAGCGCGAGATGGGCCGGATCCTGCCCCAGGACTGCCCGCCGGCCTCGGCCGGCGTGCTCACCCTGCTCGACCGGCACGGCGAGATGCGGATGAGCCAGCTCGCCGAGCTGCTCGCCATCGACATGTCGGTGACCAGCCGGCACGTCGCCCATGTCGCCGAGCGCGGCTGGATCGAGCGGGAGCCCGATCCGGCGGACAAGCGGTCCCGGCTGCTGCGGCTGACGCCGAGCGGCCGGGAGCTCCTGGAGGAACTCGCCGCGCGCTACACGGCCGCGCTCGCCCGGTACCTGCACGACTGGACCGACGACGACGTCGGACACCTCAACGACCTGCTCGCCAGGCTCCGTACGAGCTTCGGCGACTGCCGCCCCCGGGCGCACCACGACACCACCCGTACACCCGCGGAATGAAAAGGAACCACATGGCTACGACCACACCGGCCGGTGTGCGGGGCGGCCACGCCAGACACGCAGGCGGGCACCACGCCTCCGGCGGGGCCCCGATGACCCACCGTCAGATCATGGAGGCGCTGTCCGGGCTGCTGCTCGGCATGTTCGTCGCCATTCTGTCGTCGACGATCGTCTCCAACGCGCTGCCCGAGATCATTCATGACCTCGACGGCGGGCAGAGCGCCTACACCTGGGTCGTCACCGCCTCGCTGCTGGCGATGACCGCGACCACCCCGCTGTGGGGCAAGCTCTCCGACCTGTTCAGCAAGAAGCTGCTGGTGCAGTTCGCGCTGGTCATCTACGTGGCGGGCTCGGTCGTCGCCGGTCTGTCGCAGAACACCGGCATGCTGATCGCCTGCCGGGTGGTGCAGGGCATAGGCGTGGGCGGGCTGTCCGCCCTGGCCCAGATCGTGATGGCCGCGATGATCTCCCCGCGGGAGCGCGGCCGTTACAGCGGCTACCTCGGCGCCACCTTCGCCGTCGCCACCGTCGGCGGCCCGCTGCTCGGCGGGGTCATCACGGACACCAGCTGGCTGGGCTGGCGCTGGTGCTTCTACGTCGGCGTACCGTTCGCGATCATCGCGTTGATCGTGCTGCAGAAGACCCTGAAGCTTCCCGTCGTCCGGCGCGAGGGCGTCAAGGTCGACTGGGCGGGTGCCTTCTTCATCAGCGCGGCGGTCTCGCTGCTGCTGGTGTGGGTGACGCTGGCCGGCGACAAGTACGAGTGGTGGTCGTGGCAGACCGCCGCCATGGTCGGCGGGGCGGTGGTGCTCGGCGCGGTGTTCGTCCTCGTCGAGGCCAAGGCCAAGGAGCCGATCATCCCGCTGCGGCTGTTCCGCAACAAGACGATCACCCTGGCCTCGGTGGCCTCCCTGTTCGTCGGTGTCGCGATGTTCACCGGCACCGTCTTCTTCAGCCAGTACTTCCAGCTGGCGCGCGGCAAGTCGCCGACGATGTCCGGCATCATGACGATCCCGATGATCGGCGGCCTGTTCCTCTCGTCGACCGTCTCGGGCCAGATCATCACCAGGACCGGCCGCTGGAAGGCCTGGCTGGTCGCCGGTGGCGCGCTGCTGACCGCGGGCCTCGGCCTGCTGGGCACCCTCCGCTACGACACCGAGTACTGGCACATCGCGCTCTTCATGGCCCTGATGGGGCTCGGCATCGGCATGATGATGCAGAACCTGGTGCTCGCCACGCAGAACCAGGTCGCCCCCGAGGACCTCGGCTCCGCCTCGTCCGTCGTGACCTTCTTCCGCTCGCTCGGTGGTGCAGTGGGCGTCTCGGCGCTCGGTGCGGTGCTCGCGAACCGCGTCACCCACTACGTCAAGGACGGCCTGGCCGACCTCGGCCCCAAGGCCGCCAAGGCCGCCTCGCACGCCGCAGGCAACAGCGGCGGCGGCATCCCCGACCTGGACTCCCTGCCGGCGCCGCTGCGCACGGTCATGGAGAGCGCCTACGGGCACGGGGTCGGCGACGTGTTCCTGTACGCGGCGCCCTGCGCGCTGCTCGCCTTCCTCTTCACCCTGTTCATCAAGGAGGTCGCATTGAAGACGCGGGGCGGACTGCACCAGAGCTCCGAGGGCGAGGAGGCCGCGGCCACCGCGCCGGCCGCCCCGGCCCTCCCCGGCATCCCGGCTCAGGCCGCCGCTCCGGCGCCGGCCGAGGAGCGGGAGCCCGCCCTGGTGGGCGCCGGGCCGGTGGCCTCGGACGACGACGTGCCCACCCCCTCCTGGGCCCGGCCGGCCGCCGCGACGGCTCCCCGGCCGGCGGCCGCGTACGCCTCCGCCGGCGGCGGTGACAGCGCCCCGACCGGCTCCGCGGTCCACGGCTTCGTGCGCACCGCGGACGGCACCCCCGTGCCGCGGTCCGCGGTGACGCTGATCTCGCTCGGCGGGCGTCAGCTGGGCCGCGCGGTCGCCCAGGCCAACGGCTCGTACGCGCTGAACGCCCCCGGCGCCGGCTCGTACGTACTGATCGCCGCGGCCGACGGCCACCAGCCGCAGGCCTCCACGGTCGTCGTCGGCGAGGAACCGCACAGCTACGACATCCTGCTCAGCGGCGTCAGCGGCCTCGGCGGCCAGGTCCGCAGCGCGGCCACCGGGGAACCGGTCGAGGGCGCGATGGTGGTCGTCACCGATGTCCGCGGCGAGGTGCTGGCCACCGGAACGACCGGCGCCGAGGGCCACTTCGCCTTCGCCGAGCTGGCGCCGGGGACCTTCACCGTCGCCGTGAACGCCGCGCACCACCGCCCGGCCGCGCTGCCGGTCGAGGTCGGCGGACAGGGCACGACCCGGATCGAGGTCGAGCTGCTGTCCGGCGCGCGGGTGTCGGGCACCGTCCGCGCGGGCGGCGCCGGCCGGCCGCTGTCCGATGCGCGGGTGACGCTGGTGGACGCGGCGGGCAACGTCGTGGCCACCTCCACGACCGGGGAGGACGGCGCCTACGCCTTCACCGACCTGGACGCCGGCGACTACACGGTCATCGCGAGCGGCTACCCGCCGGTCGCCACCGGCCTTGCGGTCGACGCCCGCGGGGTCGACGGATACGACGTCGCCCTCGCACACCCCGGGGACTGACCCACCGGGCCCCGGGGCATCTCGGGGGAGGCAAGACCCCGGGCCGGGGCGCGTGTTGAGCGGAGACGCGCCCCGGTCCGGACCCAGGGCTCCGGCGGCGGCGTGACGCACAGGCAGGGGACGGCCTGCACGCCGCCGTCCGGAGCCCCCCTCAGCACGGGGCAACCCCCACCAGGCAACACACGGGAGAGGCAATGACTTCGACGGGCGCGGGACTGCGGGCCCAGATCCGTACGCGGGACGGCTGGGCCGTCCAGCACGCCGTACTGACCGTCACCGACATGACGGGCGCGCAGGTGCTGCGCGAGGCGGCGGACGAGGAGGGCGCCGTCCGCAGCGCACAGCCGCTGGCCCCCGGCCCGTACACGGTCATCGTGACGGCCGTCGGCTATGCGCCGGCCGCCGCCACGGCGATCGTGACGGCGAGCGGACGGATGGACGTGGGCAGCGTCGTCCTGGCGCGGCAGGGCGGGGCCGAGTTGCCGCCGCCCGGCGCATGGACCATCGACCCGATGCACTCGACGGTGGCCGCGGTCGCCCAGCACCTGGGGATCTCCAGCGTGCACGGCCGGTTCACCGAGTTCAGCGGCCGGATCGAGATCGCCGAGGACCTGGCGGCGTCGCGGGTCGAGGCCGACATCAAGGCCGCCTCCATCGACACCGGCAACGGGATGCGCGACGGCCATCTGCGCTCCGAGGACTTCCTGAACGTCGAGGAGTACCCGGAGCTCACCTACCGCAGCTCGGGTCTCACACCGGCCGGCCCGGACCGCTGGACGGTGCACGGTGAGCTGTCGCTGCACGGTGTCGTGCGGCCCGTGGACCTCGATCTGAGCTACCTCGGCACCGGCCCCGACCCGTGGGGCGGGATGCGCGCCGCCTTCCGCGCCACCGCCGAACTGCGCCGCGAGGACTTCAAGATGAACTACAACCAGGTCGTGGCGGCCGGTATCGCGGCGATCGGGACGACGCTCAGGGTCGAGCTGGACATCCAGGCGGTGCAGGGCGAGAGCCTGCCGATGGGGTGAGCTCCACCGCTCGCCCCCGGGCCCTCGCCCGTCAGTCGCCCGGCCGGTCGCGCAGCGCCTCGATACCGGCGATCTGCAGGTCGAGCGCGAAGGCGAAGTCGCGGTCGCGCATCTCCCGGACGGTGCTGCCGCCGCGGGCCGCCATGACCTCGGTGGAGGCCTCCAGCGTCTCCGCGAACTCCGGGCGGTCCTGAACCGCGGTCATCACCTGCTGGAAATACTCGTCGACGGGCACCCCCGCCTCCGCGCAACGGGCGTTGAACAGGCCCTCGATGGTGGCGAAGCCGTAGACGAACTGGAACACGGCGGACAGCCCGCCGGTGATCTGCTCCAGCGACAGCCCGCTCTCCTTCATCACCCGCAGGCTGGCGTCGGAGAAGGCGGTGGAGTGCGGGCCGATGTTGATGTAGGTGCCCAGCAGCCGGGCCACCCAGGGGTGGCCGGTCAGCAGGGCGCGGTATTCGCCGGCCAGGGAGCGCAAGTGGTCCCGCCAGTCCCGGCCGGTGTCGGCCTCGTCCGGCAGCCGCATCTCGCCCATGACGCTGTCCAGGGCGAGTTCCAGCAGGTCGTCCTTGGTGTCGACGTACCAGTAGACGGACATCGCGGTGACGCCGAGCTCGGCGGCGAGCCGGCGCATCGAGAACTTGGCCAGGCCCTCGGCGTCCAGCAGCCGGACCGTCGCCGCGACGATCTTGTCGAGGCCGAGTCCGGCCGGCTGGTCCGCCTTCCGTTTGAGCGGGGGGCGGTCGGTCAGCCAGACACTGTTCGGCCGCTTCCCGGCACGGCCGTCCGTCGCTGCCATGACGCCTCCCTTTCCCTGAGCCTCGTCGGGCCCGACCCGTACGGGTGCGGTACGGACGGCCCCGACGCGCCGTTCACGATGATGTGCCGTTCACGATCGCGTGCCGTACACGAGGCCGTGCCGTACACGATCACTTGCACCATCGATGCTATTCCGCCGCGGCTCAGGCCGGTTCCGGGCCGGGCGGTGCGGCCGCCGTGCCCTGCTCCTGGCCCGTGCGCTCGGCCCGGCGCAGGAGGAGGGCGGCGAGCAGCCCGCCGAGGAGGACCGCCACCGCGCCGGCCAGCTGGCTGACGCCGATGCCGGCGGCGAAGGCGTCCTGCACGGCGGCCCGTTCGGCACCCGTACGGGTCCTGGCGAGCGCCGCGGGCAGCGAGCCGGCGCCCGCCGCGACCAGGGGAAGCAGCGCCACGAAGCGGGAGTTGAGGACCGCACCGAGCACGGCGACGCCCAGGCCCTGGCCGAATTCCATCAGGGTACCGTTGACACCGGCGCCCACCCCGGCCTTGGCCGGCGGGATCGCGGACATGATCGCGTTGGCCATCGTCGGCATGGCGAGCGCGATGCCGATGCCCATCACGATCAGGCCGGTCAGCAGGCCCGGGTAGCTGTGCCCGCCGAGCAGCGCTATGGCGGCGAGACCGGCCGCGAGCAGCGACATCCCCGAAATGATCATTCCCGGGGTGCCGACCCTGGGCGTCAGACGGGCGCCGAGCCCGGTGAAGTTGATCAGGATGACGGTGACGGCGAGCGGCGCCATCCGCAATCCCGCGTCCAACGGGCCGTAGCCGAGGACCAGTTGCAGGTGCTGGGTGAGCAGGAACAGCGAGCCGCCCATCCCGAAGGCGACGAGGATGCCGCCGGAGACCGCGCCGATGAACCGGCGGTTGCGGAAGAAGTGCATGTCCAGCATGGGGTACGGGACATGCAGCTCCCACCGTACGAAGGCCGCGAGGCCGACGGCCCCGACGGCGGCGGAGACCAGCACCCGGTCGGACAGCCAGCCGGCCTGCGGCCCCGAGATGATCGCGAAGACCACCCCGCCCATGCCGATCATGGACAGCAGGGCACCCGGCAGATCCGGTCGCTCACCGCCGCGGCCGCCGGACTCGGGGACGAGGGCGACGACGGCCGCCAGCGCCACGACGGCGACCGGCAGATTGACCAGGAACAGCGCGCCCCACCAGAAGTGGTCCAGCAGCGAGCCGCCGATCAAGGGCCCCGCGACGAAGGCGAGGGAGTTGACCGAGCTCCAGATGCCGATGGCCTTGGGCCGCTCCGCGTCGTCGAAGATCTGCATGACGACGGCGAGGGTGGTGGTGACCAGCAGCGCACCGCCGACGCCCATGCCGGCACGGGCGGCGATGAGCTGGCCGGGCGACTGGGCGAGGGCCGCACCGAGCGAGGCGAGGCCGAACAGCACCAGACCGGCGGCGAGCATCTTCTTGCGGCCGTAGCGGTCGGCGGCATTGCCGGCGGTGAGCAGCAGGCCGGACTGGACCAGCGAGTAGGCGTTGATCATCCACTGGACGTCGGCGGTGGTCGCGCCCAGCTCCCCGGTGAGGGAGGGGATGGCGACGTTGAGGACGGTGTTGTCGAGGATCACGGTCAGCTGCGCGAGGCAGATGACGGCCAGGATCAGCCAACGGGCGGTGTGCCGGCCCGTCGGCTGACGCGTGGTGGCTTCGGAGGCCACAGCGGACATACGGGCTCCCTGTACGGTGCGAGCAGATGCTTTACACCGTACAGGGAGGGTTATACGCCGTACATTTCATTTTCCGCGCGCGCCGGGGGCGGATACAGGGCGGGGCGGGGCTTCCTGATGAGGTCGTCCCGGTCAGGGCTTTCGCGTCAGGCCTGCCGGGTCAGGCCTCCCGGGTCAGGTCGTAGCACGTGGCGCCGCCGACGGTGACCTTCTTGAAGGTCTTCTCCACCCAGGCAGTGATCTTCGAGGAGTCGCCGCTGCCGTCTGCGGGGCCGCCCTTCCCGCCTCCCGGCCCGCCCCGTCCGCCCGCGATGAAGTAGTGGATCTTCCCGTCCGCGACCTCCCTCGTGAACTGGGCGAGGGTCGGCGAGGGGTCGCTCCCGTTGAAGCCGCCGATCGCCATCACCGGTTTCCGGGTGGCGAGTTGATAGCTCGCGGCGTTCTGCGAGCCGATGGCCGCGGCGGCCCAGGTGTAGTGCTCCGCGTCCTTCTCCACCAGCGCCTTGGCCCGGTCGCTCACCTTGCTGCCGTTGAGCAGGCCGCCCGTCCCGCGGCGCTCGCCGAAGCCGCCCGGGAGGCCCTGCCGGCTCCCCTGCTTGCCACCCCGGACCGGGCCGCCGACGCCCGGAGGCATGCCCGGACCACCCGGGCCCGCGCCCGGCGGCAGACCCTGACCGCCCTGGCCCGCGCCCGGCCCGCCACCCGGCACACCGCCCTGGTGGCCGCGCCACATCCCGGCCCGCCGGCCACCGGGGAACCCGCCGCCGGGCCCGCCCATGGCACCCCGCACCGAGGGCCCGGCCGTGACGATCGACCCGCCCTTGGGGGTGTTGACCGTATCGAGCGTGTACGCCACCGGACCGGCCAGCGCCGTCGCCACCCCGAGCCCGGCCGCGAGCACCGCGATCCGCCGGGGCGCCCCCGCCCGTGCCCTCGCCGGCAGACCGGCCGCCGCGAGCAGACCGGCCGCCGCTGGCAGACCGAGCACCAGCACCGTCCACCGCAGCCACGGCAGCCACTCCGGCGACCGGTCCAGCAGCACGAACGACCATCCGGCGGTCACCGCGACCGTCCCGGCCAGCACCAGCGCGGCGAGCCGCCCGCCGCGCCGCCACAACAGCGCCGCGCCCATGCCGACCAGCGCCGCGATGTACGGGGCCAGCGCGATGTTGTAGTACTGGTGGAAGATCCCGGACATGAAGCTGAAGATCGTGCAGGTCATCAGCAGCGCGCCGCCCCAGACCAGGAACTCCGCGCGCTGAGCGGCCTGTTCGGCGGCCACCGCGCGCCGGGCCCGCCACAGCACGCACACCGCCGCCACCAGCAGGATCAGCGCCGCGGGCAGCAGCCACGAGATCTGCCCGCCCATGTCGGCCGAGAACAGCCGGGTGATCCCCGTCTGCCCCCATCCGCCACCGCCGCCGCCACCGGGACGGCCACCACCGCCCACACTGCCGGTCTCGTTGCCGCTGATCCGCCCGAGACCGTTGTAGCCGAAGGTCAGCTCCAGAAAGCTGTTGTGCTGCGAACCGCCGATGTACGGGCGCGAGGACGCCGGCCACAGCTCGACGACCGCCACCCACCAGCCGCCGGACACCACCATCGCCAGCCCGGCGAGCAGCAACTGACCGCACCGCCGGCGCCGCCCCACCGGTGCACAGCAGGCGTACACCGCGGCCGGCGCCGGCAGGATCAGCCACGCCTGGAGCGTCTTGGTGAGGAATCCCAGGCCGAAGCAGACACCGGCCAGCACCAGCCACTTCGTCCGGCCGTCCGCCAGGGCACGCAGCACCGCGGCGATCGCGCAGACCATCAGCAGGCACAGCAGCGCATCGGGGTTGTTGAACCGGAACATCAGCGCCGCCACCGGCGTCACCGCCAGCGCGCCGCCCGCGAGCAGCCCGGCGCCCGCCCCGAACCGCCGCCGCACGGCCGCGTACAGCACCCCGACCGTGGCCACGCCCATCAGCGCCTCGGGCACCAGGATCGCCCACGAGCCGAGCCCGAAGAGCCGTACCGACAGCGCCATCGGCCACAGCGCGGCCGGCGGCTTGTCGACGGTGATGGAGTTCGCCGCGTCGGAGGAGCCGAAGAAGAAGGCCTTCCAGCTCTCGCTCCCGGCCTGCACGGCGGCCGAGTAGAACTGGTTGGCATAGCCGGAGGAGGACAGGCTCCAGAGGTAGAGCACCGCCGTGCCCAGCAACAATGCCAGCAGCGCCGGTCGCGCCCAGCGGGGGTCGGCCACGGGCGGGGGCGGGGTCATCGGGCGCTCCTGGAGAGGTCGTTGCGGTCGTGCGGAACGGTCGGCCGCACCGCGGCGGTCTCGTCCGCGCGCTCACGGTCCGGAAAGACCCAGGCGCGGAAGAGCAGGAACCGCAGCACGGTCGCGGCGAGGTTGGCGGCCACCAGCACCGCGAGTTCGGCGCCGTGCGCAGGCGTGCCGCTGGCGGCGTCGAGAGCGGCGAGGGAACCGCTGGTCAGGACGAGCCCGACGGCGAAGACCACCAGCCCCTGGGCCTGGTGACGCACCGCCCGGTCCCGGCCCCGTACGCCGAAGGTCAGCCGCCGGTTGGCGGCCGTATTGCCGAGCGCCGAGACCAACAGGGCCGCCGCATTGGCCAGTTGCGGCCCCACCCCCAGCCTGAGAAGGGAGTACAGGCCGAGGTAGCACAGGGTGCTCAGCCCGCCGACCACGCAGAAGCCCACGAGCTGACGGGCCAGCCCGCCCGGCACCCCGGACAGCTCGCGGTCGCGCGGATCGTCCCCGAACGGTCGGGCGAGCCGGTCCAGCGGTAGCGCACCGGTCGCCAGTGCCCGCCCCACCCGCCACACGCCCTTGAGGTCGTCGGTGGCCGTCCGCACGAGGTGCACGGTGCTGTCGGGGTCGTCGATCCAGTCCACCGGCACCTCGTGGATCCGCAGCCCGGCCCGCTCCGCGAGGACCAGCAGCTCGGTGTCGAAGAACCATCCGGTGTCCTCGACCATCGGCAGCAGCCGCGCGGCGACCTCACCCCGTATGGCCTTGAACCCGCACTGCGCGTCGGAGAAGCGGGCGGCGAGCGAGCCGCGCAGGATGAGGTTGTAGGCGCGCGAGAGGAACTCCCGCTTCGGCCCGCGCACGACGCGGGCGCCGCGGTTGAGCCGGGAGCCGATCGCCAGATCCGAGTGCCCGGAGATCAGCGGCGCCACCAGCGGCAGCAGCGCGTTGAGGTCGGTGGACAGATCGACGTCCATGTACGCCAGCACCGGCGCCTCGGACAGCGACCACACCGTGCGCAGCGCCCGCCCGCGCCCCTTCTGCTCCAGCCGCACCGTCGTGACCTGGTCGATCGCCTCGTCGAGCCGGGCGGCGACCTCCGGCGTACGGTCCGTGCTCGCGTTGTCGGCGATGGTGATCCGGAAGGTGTACGGGAAGGTGCGGGCGAGGTGCTCGTGCAGCCGCCGCACACAGGGTTCGAGGTCGCGCTCCTCGTTGTGGACGGGGACCACCACATCCAGCACGGTCGTGATCTGGCCGAGCCGCAGATGCTCGCGGGGCGGCAGGGAGCCCAGCGGTTGGCCGGGCGGCTGTGTCGTCGTCATGCCGACGACACTCGCCAACTCCACTGTCACGGCCGTGTGCTGAGCCTGTGACCGGGCTATGAGTGGGGGGCGGGAGGTGCGTGCGTGGGTGGCGTGGTGGGTGTGTCCGGGGGTGCTGG
>NZ_SDIG01000147.1:0-16956 GCF_004122755.1 Streptomyces sp. TM32 | reverse complement strand
AACGTCGGTCTCCAAGACCACAACCAGGTCTTGGAGACCGACGTCACGCATGCCCCGCAATTCGCCAACAGCGTCCCGGGAGAGACCGGGGGCGGGCCGCCGTCGTGTGTGACGGGGACAAGGCGCGACACGAGATATGAGACATTGACGTCTCATTCGGCTACCCTATGTCTCATGGCCGTGGATCGGGAACAGGTACTCAAGGAGGCCGCCGCGCTGCTCACGCGGCGGGCGACGACGTCGATGGACGAGATCGCCCGCGCCGCGGGCATCAGCCGGGCGACCCTGCACCGGCACTTCGCCGGGCGGGACGCCCTGATCAAAGCGCTGGAGGAGCAGGGGATAGCGCAGTTCGGGCAGGCGATGGACAGCGCGCGGCTGGACGAGGGGGACGCCGCCGGTGCGCTGCGCCGGCTGATCACCGAAACCGAACCGGTGGCCGACATGCTGGCCTTCCTCGCCACCGAGAACCAGCTCTTCGAGGGCGACGAGGTCAACGCCGGCTGGGACCGGCTCGACGCCCGGATCACCGCGCTGTTCCGACGCGGCCAGGAAGAGGGCGACTTCCGGATCGACCTGAGCCCCGCCTGGCTCGCCGAGGCGCTCTACGGACTGATCGGCGCCGGCGCCTGGGCCGTCCACGAAGGACGGGTCGCCCGCAACGACCTTCACCACTCGATCGCCGAGCTGCTGCTCGGCGGCATCCGACGGAGCATGGAGAAATGACCGAGACCATAGCGTCAGGACCGGCCGGTTCGGCCCATGTGGACGACCAGCCCCGCCCGGGTCGCTGGCTCGCGCTCGCCGTCCTCGTCCTCGCCGTCCTGCTGGTCGGCGTCGATGCCACGGTCCTCGGCCTCGCCACCCCCTTCCTGAGTGAAGACCTGCGCCCCTCCGGCGCCCAGCTGCTGTGGATCGGCGACATCTACTCCTTCGTCATCGCCGGTCTGCTGGTGTCCATGGGCAGCCTCGGCGACCGCGTCGGCCGCAAGAAGCTGCTGCTGATCGGCTCCGTCGGCTTCGGCGCGATGTCGGTGCTCGCCGCGTACGCCGCCAGCGCGGAGATGATGATCGCCGCGCGGGCCCTGCAGGGCGTGGCCGGGGCGACCCTGATGCCCGCCACCCTGGCGCTGATCCGCAACCTCTTCCACGACCCCAGGGAACGCAGCCTCGCCATCGGCATCTGGGGCGCGATGGCCTCGGCCGGTATGGCCGTCGGGCCGGTCCTCGGCGGCTTTCTGCTGGGGCACTTCTGGTGGGGCTCGGTCTTCCTGATCAACCTGCCGGTGATGGCGCTGCTGGTCGCCGTCGGCGCCAAGGTCATCCCGGAGTCGCGTAATCCGGACCCCGGGCCGTGGGACATCCCCAGCGTCGCGCTCTCCCTCGTCGGCATCGTCGGTGTCGTCTACGCCATCAAGGAAGCGGCGGTGGAGGGCTACCGCTGGGACATCGCCCTGGCGGCGGCCATCGGGGTGCTCGCACTGGTCTGGTTCGTCCGCCGGCAGCTCACCCTGCCCGCGCCGCTGCTGAACATGAAGCTCTTTGCGCACCGCGGCTTCTCCGGTGCGGTGCTGGCGGATCTGCTGACCATCCTCGGGCTGTCCGGGCTGGTCTTCTTCCTCTCCCAGTTCCTCCAGATGGTGCAGCAGCGCTCGCCGCTGAACGCCGGACTCGTCGAACTCCCGGCCGCGGTCGGCGCGGTGGGCGCGGGCCTGGCCGCCGGCTGGGTCGCCCGGAAGCTGTCCGTACGGATCGTGGTGGCCGGCGGTCTCGCCGTGGTCGGGCTGTCGCTGGTCGGCTGCACGACCCTGCACGCCGACACCGGCACCGCGGCGCTGTGCTTCATCCTCTTCATCGTCGGCGTCGGCGCCGGTTTCTCGTTCACCGTCACCGCCGATGTGATCCTCTCCAATGTCCCCAAGGAGGAGGCGGGAGCGGCCTCCGCGGTCTCCGAGACGGCCTACGAACTCGGCGCGGCCCTCGGCATCGCCCTCCTCGGCTCCATCGTCACCAGCATCTACCGGGGCTTCGCCACGCCCTCCGGGGTGTCCGAGCCCGCCGCCGACGCCGCCCGGGAATCGCTCGGCGGCGCGGTGGAGACGGCCGGCCAACTCCCCGCCGACCAGGGCGCGGCACTGGTGAAGGCCGCTCAGGACTCCTTCGTGAACGGGGTGGACGTCGCAGCCGGGGTGGGGGCGGTGGTCCTGCTGTCCGCCGCGGGAGCGGCCTGGTTCCTGCTCCGCGGCCAGCAGCTGGGCAGCGGCCCGGGCCGGACCGGGAACGCGGCCTTCGCCACGGCCGGGCGGCAGCCGGGGCCCGGCCCGGCGGCCGGCGACCCGGTGGAACGCCTGTAACACCCGTCTCGCCGAACGGCCGATCCGCCGGACGGCGGGCCCCACCGCGCCTCAGGGCGTGTCCTGTGGATCAGGTGCCACGCACCCGCCATGATCCACGGGACACGCCCTGGGGGCGACTGTCCCCCGCCCGTTCACGCCCGGTACGCACCACGGTGACCGGTCGTCCCGAGCGGCTTGCTCGACTCTCCCGTCGTCCCCTCACGGACGGCCCGCTCAGGAGAGTGACGCAGTGCGCGACATCGGACGACGCTCCTTCTTCACCGCCGCGGGGGCCCTGGCCACGGCGAGCGCCATCGGCAGCAACGCCTACGCCACCGGCCACGCCCGCGACGCGGCCACCGCCGACGAATACGTCGACGTCCAACTCCTCAACATCACCGACCTGCACGGCTATCTGCAGGGCGCGCCCGGCGCCCACTCGATCATCACCGGAGCCGGCGGGAAGACCTACACCGTCGGGGGCGTCGCCTCCATGGCCGCCCACCTGGAGCGACTGCGCGACGGCCGCCGCAACTCCCTCTTCTTCGCCCCCGGTGACCTCTTCTCCGGCTGGGAGTTCGACGCCGCCGCCTTCGCCGACGAGCCCACCATCGAGGCGCTCAACGCCATGGGCCTGGACTTCGCCTCGGCCGGCAACCACGAGTTCGACAAGTCCGCGACCTTCCTCACCTCGCACATGGAGGACGGCGACGGCTACCCGACGGTCGGCCGCGACGACGACTTCACGGACTCCACCGGCCGCCGCTACCGTGGCGCCGAGTTCCCCTACTACAGCGCCAACATGGTGTGGCGCTCCAACGGCGAACTGGTGCTGCCGCCCTACAACATCGTGCAGGTGGACGCCGGCGGCAGCCGCCGGCTGCCGGTCGGCTTCATCCATCTGACCGCCATCGGCACCGAGTCCTTCCCCGGCTCCTACCAGCCGGGACTGCGCACCCTGGACGAGCTGGAAACCGCCAACCGCTGCGCCGCGGAGCTCAGGAAACGCGGCGTCCGCGCGATCGTGCTCAGCATGCACGACGGGGCGGTGGCCGGCAGCGACTTCTCCAGCGGCAAGAACCCCTCGGGGCCCGCCTACGAACTGGCGCTGCGCGCCTCCCCGGACATCGACGCCATCGTCACCGGCCACTGGCACTGCGCCTTCACGATGATGCTGCCCGACCCCAACGGCAACCCCCGCCCCTTCGTCGAGGCCGGCTGCTACGGCCAGCTCATCAACGAGATCAACCTGCGGCTCGACCCCGACACCGGCTCGGTGGTCCGGGAGCTGACCACCTCCGTCAACCACCCCAACACCCACGATGTGACGCCGGACCCCGAACTGCGGTCGATCGCCGGCTACTGGGCGGACTACGCCGGCCGGCGCGCCCGCAGCCGCCTGGGCACCCAGACGGCCTCCTTCACCCGGCGGCGCAACGCCGCGGGGGAGAGCACCATGGGCAACCTCGTGGCCGACTGGGCCCTGTGGGCGGGCCGCCAGGAGCACGGCCCGATGGACGACCCCGCGGAGTACCCCAACACCCCCGCCGAGCTCGCCGTCATCGTGGTCGCACCGCGCGTCGGCCAGGCCCTGATCGCCGGCGACCTGATCCGGGACGAGGAGTCCGACGGCACCGTCACCTTCGCGCAGGCCTGGAACTCGGTCGGCTTCGGCGACCCGATCATGACCGTCACCGTCACCGGCCGGCAGATCCACGACGCCCTGGAGGAGCAGTGGGCGCCGACCGCCGGCGGCGGCCTCGGCTACTCACCGCTGGCCGTCTCCGCCAACGTCCGCTACACCTTCGACGCCGCGGGGCCGGTCGGCCGGCGGATCGACCCGTCCGACGTCTTCATCGACGGGACCGCCCTCGACCTCGCCCGCCGCTACCGCCTCGCCGCCCCCTCCTACACCCTCATCAACCAGGACGGCTTCAGCGCCTTCACCGGATTCACCGCACCGGTCCGGCACACCCGGGACTTCGAGAGCTTCGTCTCCTTCGTCCGTACCAAGAAGCAGCTGGCGCCCGCCCCGTTGAACCGGGTGTCGGTCAAGAACGCGGGGGTGCCCGGCGCCCGCACCGGCACCGTCGTCCGTCACCAGCAGCTGCTCCAGGCCGACGGCAGCCCGGTCCCGCGGCCCGAGGCGGCGCTGCGTACGGCGCGGCCCGGCGGCGCCGACGGCCGGCGCGGCCCCGACGGCTTCCGGGTGCCCTGCTGACCTCCGCGGCCCGGCGCACACGCCAACGGGCCCCCTCCGTGGAACGGAAGGGGCCCGGCGCACCGCCGAGGGGTCAGGCGGCCCTGGCCTTGGTGGCGTAGATGTCGACGTACTCCTGGCCGGACAGCTCCATGACCTCGCTCATCACCTCGTCGGTGACGGCCCGCAGCACATAGCGGTCGCGGTCCATGCCGTCGTAGCGGGAGAAGTCCAGCGGCGCACCGAAGCGCACCGTCACCGGCGCGATGCGCGGGCGGCCCTTGCCGCCGGGCTGCACCTTGTCCGTGCCGATCATCGCGAACGGCACGACGGGCGCGCCGGTCATCAGGGTCAGGCGGGCGATGCCCGTACGGCCGCGGTAGAGCCGGCCGTCGGGGGAGCGGGTGCCCTCGGGGTAGATGCCGAAGACCTTGCCCTCCTCCAGGACGCGGCGGCCGGTCATCAGCGCGGCGACCCCGCCGTGCCCGCCGTCCCGGTCCACCGGGATCATGCCGGAGCTGGTGAAGAACCAGGCCATCGCCCGGCCCTTGAGGCCCTTGCCGGTGACGTACTCGTCCTTGCCGATGAAGTACACCGGGCGCTTGACCAGCAGGCTCAGGAAGAGCGAGTCGATGAACGTGACGTGGTTACCGGCCAGGATCACCGGCCCGGTCGCCGGAATGCGCTCCATGCCCTCCACCTTGGGGCGGTACAGGACACGCATGACGAATCCGAGAATCGCCTTCAGCACAATGCGGGACAACGGGCCCTCCGGGTCGTGGTGGTCAATGTCGAGCAGGCGCAGAACTCTGCAGCCCAGGACGATACTCGCGGGTCACTCCCGCGCGCACATCGGGTTTACGAGGTCGATACGCACAGTTGACGTGTGTTACCGCCCATGTTCCCCCCGAAGTCCGCGTGCGTCTCCCCGGCATCACCCGTCCGTGCTTACGATCGGCCTGGTTCCGTGGGCCGGCGGGCAACACGCCTCACCGCACGCCGGAAAACACCCGGAAGCACGTGCAGAACGACAGACCATCTCATTTTCAAGGAGCGTGCGTATGCACAAGCGGGAGCAGCCGGGGCGGCGGACGGTACTGGGGGCCGCGGCCCTCGGTGCGGGGGCGGCGGTGTTCGGCGGGGCCGGCCAGGCCAGTGCCCGGGATCGCGGCGGCGAGGCCGCCCGGGCCCTGCCGGTTCCGCTGATCATCGGCCACCGCGGTGCCAGCGGCTACCGCCCCGAGCACACCTTCGGCTCCTACCAACTCGCCCTCGACATGGGCGCGGACGTGATCGAACAGGACCTCGTCCCCACCAAGGACGGCCACCTGGTCTGCCGTCACGAGAACGACATCACGGCCACCACCGATGTCTCCGCGCACCCCGAGTTCGCGGACCGCAAGACCACCAAGACCGTCGACGGGGTGAAGCTCAACGGCTGGTTCACCGAGGACTTCACGCTCGCCGAGCTCAAGACGCTGCGCGCCAAGGAGCGCATACCGGGCACCCGGCAGCACAACACCCTCTATGACGGCCGGTGGGAGGTGCCGTCCTTCGAGGAGGTCCTGCAGTGGGCCGAACGCGAGGGCCGCAAGCGGGGCCGCCGGGTCTGGCTGCACATCGAGACGAAACACCCCACCTACTTCCGCAAACTCGGCCTTCCGCTGGAGGAGCGGGTGGCAAAGGCGCTGCGCGCGCACGGCCGGCACCGCGCGAACTCCCCGAACTTCCTGCAGTCCTTCGAGCCCAGCAGCCTCCAGCGCCTGGGCAAGCTCGTCGGCTGCCCGAAGATCGTCCTGCTGGGTACGCCCGACACCCGGCCCTGGGACTTCGTCGAGGCGGGCGACCCGCGCACGGTCGCCGATCTGATCAAGCCCGAGGGCCTGAAGTGGATCGCCGGCTTCGCCCAGGGCATCGGCCCGGACCTCACGGTGATCATCCCGCGGGACAAGGACGGCAAGCTCGGCACGCCCACGTCCGTCGTCAAGGACGCCCACGCCGCCGGGCTGGTGCTGCACCCGTACACGGTCCGCAACGAGAACACCTTCCTGCCGACGAACCTCCGCCGCGGCTCCGACCCGAACGCCTACGGCGACTCGCTCGCCTACTTCAAGGCGCTCCTGGGCACCGGTATCGACGGCCTGTTCTCCGACAACTGCGACACCGCGCTGCTGGCCGCCGCGGAATTCCGCACGGGCTGAGCCGGACGCCGGGCCGCCGGCGCCGTGGCGGCCCGGCCCCCGGACGGCCCCAGCTCACGCCACTCTCATCTGAGTTGGGAATGTCACAGGAGAGCTCGGCGGCGTTCCGTTTGTCCCGGGTGCCTGCGCAGAATGCTCGCGGCGGAGATTGCCGCTGCCGCATTCCGGGGAGTCCGGAAGGAGCAGTGTCAGCCACGCCATGGCGGCGACGGGTACCCCGCGGAGCCGTCTGTCAGGGCACCACGTTCCGGGCGCACCCCTTACACCCTCAGCGCGCCCGGGCCAGCGAACCGGATAGGGGAGGCATAGGCGCATGGGCACGAGTGTGACCATCTCTGCGGCGACCGATCAGGACGCCGAGCAGATCCTCAAACTCCAGTACCTCTGCTACCAGCAGGAAGCCGCGCTCTACGACGACTACGGCATCGAGCCGCTCACCCAGACGCTGGAGGCGCTCCGCGCCGAGCTGGGCGCGGGCTGCGTCGTGGTCGCCCGGCTCGGTGAGGAGGTGGTCGGGTCCGTGCGCGGCACGGTCGACGAGGACGGCACCGGGCGGATCGCCAAGCTCATCGTGCACCCGCGGATGCAGCGGCACGGCCTGGGCGGACGGCTGCTCGACGCCGTCGAGCGACGGCTCGCGGAGGAGCACGCGGCCCTGCGCTACCGCTTGTTCACCGGTCACCGCAGCGACGGCAACCTGCGGCTCTACCGCAGCCACGGCTATGCGCCGGTGGGAACCGAGCAGATCGGCCCCCGGATGGGCGTGGTGACGCTGGAGAAGGAGCGCCGTCAGGACGTCGCCGCGGTGGCGGCGCCCGCCGGACCGGGCGTGGGCGAGCTCGCCGCGCAGGCGTAGCCCGACACGCGGGAACTCAGGGGGACGGGCCCGGCCGCGGGCCCGTCCTTCAGTCCCGGACTCCGGCGGCCGGCTGCTCCGTACGGGCCCGGCGCAGCCACAGCAGCCCGGTGACGGGCAGGATGACCGGGATGAACAGGTAGCCCATGCCGTAGTCCGACCAGACCGTGGCGTCGGGGAACGCGGAGGGGTCGAGCAGCGTCCAGGTGCCGACGCCGAGCACCCCGAGCAGCTCCAGCGCACAGCAGGCCAGCGCGACCCGGCGGGCGCCCTCACCACCGCGCACCAGCGAGAAGAGGATGAACCCGTAGACGACCGCGGAGAGGGCCGAGAGGCTGTACGCGAGCGGCGCCCGGTCGAACTGGGCGAGGAGCTGGTAGAGCGAGCGGGACGCGGCCGCGACGGTGAAGACGCCGTAGAGCGCGACCAGCAGCCGTCCGGGGCCGGTGCCCAGGGAACGCTTCGCCGCCGCGGTGCTCTCGGCGCCGTCCGCTGTCGTGGCCGCCGTGGTCTCAGGCACTGCCGCCTCCCCAGATGTCGAACAGCCGCACTTCCAGTACGGCCAGCACCACGGCGCCCGCGGCGGCGGTGGCCGAACCCCAGCGGGTGCGCTCCGAGAGCGACATGAACCCGGTCGCCGGGACACAGGCGGCCGCCCCGAGCAGATACGCCACGAAGAGCGCGGTGCCCTTGTCGGGCGAGTGCCCGCCCGCCAACTGCACGACGGCGATGACCAGTTGGACGATGCCGAGCAGCGACACCAGGGCCATGCCGATGAAGTGCCAGTCCTTGGTGGGCTGGTCACGGAACGCGGCGAAGCCGCACCAGGAGGCGAGGGCGAGAGCGGCCAGCGCGACCACGATCGTCAGCGCGTCGATCACCGGGGCCTCCGGGCGGCATACCGGGGCGCCGTGGGGTTGTGGAGCATGGGGTGATGCTAATCGCCCGAGGGCGGGCTGCCGCGTCCGGCCCCACCGTGGCACGTACGCTCGTGAAGTATGAAGATCACCGCTGATGCGCTCCTTTTCGACAATGACGGCACCCTCATCTCGTCCCTGGAGTCCGTGTACCGCTGCTGGTCCCGGTGGGCGAAGGAGTACGGCGTCACCGAGGAGGACTTCGCCCGGGTCGCGCTGCACGGCCGTCCGGCGGGAGAGATAGTCGCCGACCTGCTGCCCGCGGACCTCGTACCGGCGGCGGTGGCCCGGATCGAACAGCTGGAGGTCGAGGACGCCGGGGGAGTGGTGGCACTGCCCGGCACCCTCGCCCTGCTGGAGAGCCTGCCCGCCGAGCGGTGGGCCGTGGTCACCTCGGCCACTCAGCGGCTGGCCGAGGCCCGGCTGGGCCAGGCAGGGATCCGGCCCAAGACGCTGATCGCCGCCGATGACATCAGCCGGGGCAAGCCGGACCCGGAGCCGTTCCTGCTGGCCGCCGCGCGGCTGGGGGTGGACCCGGCCCGCTGCGTGGTCTTCGAGGACGCGCCCGTCGGGCTGGCGGCGGGTCGTGCGGCCGGAATGATGACCGTGGCGTTGGCCACAACGCACCGCGCCGAGGAACTGTCGGCGGACGTCGTGGTCCCCGACCTCTCGGCGGTATCCGCGCAGGCCACGGACGGATTGGTGGAGATCACCGTCGCGCGGTAGCGCGCTGTCCACGGGTCGGTCGGGCGTGTCCGCTATGCGGACTGGCTTGATCGGCCCGCACGGCTGTCTGGTTTACTTGCCGCCATGACCACGACGAGCTACCGCACCCCTGCGACCGAGGCGTACCAGACGTCCGGTGCTCGTTGCATGTGTCGAATGTGTGACCGCTGAGGGCCCCCGCTCAAGCTCGCGCCCCGAAGTGAGACCCTCCCCCGAGCTCTTGAGGAGCAGGGTGGACCCCCACCGCGCCGTGCCTCCGTCGCCGACGGAATCCGGCCGCCCCGCGTCACCGGAACCCGGAGCCGGGCCCCGCGCCCGCGCGCGTTCCCCCCTGCCGCACTCGCAAGAATGCCCCGTGCCCCGGCGGGCGACCCGCCGAGCACTCGACAGTGACGGAATTCCCCTGTGATCACCACTACGGGCCTGACCAAGGTCTACCGTTCAGGAGACCGCGAAGTCACCGCCCTGGACGGCGTCGATCTGCACGTCCGCGAGGGCGAGGTGTACGGCGTCATCGGCCAGAGCGGCGCCGGTAAATCCACCCTCATCCGCTGCCTCAACCTCCTGGAGCGCCCCACCTCCGGCACGGTCACCGTCGCCGGCCAGGAGCTGACGTCCCTCGCCGGCCGCGGCCAGCGCGCCAGCGCCGCGCTGCGCGCCGCCCGCAGCCACATCGGGATGGTCTTCCAGCACTTCAACCTGCTGTCCTCGCGCACCGTCCAGGACAACGTCGAACTGCCGCTGGAGATCCTCAAGGTCGACCGCAAGGAGCGCTCCCGCAAGGCGTTGGAGCTGCTGGACCTGGTGGGCCTCGCCGACAAGGCCAAGGCCTACCCCGCCCAGCTCTCCGGCGGCCAGAAGCAGCGCGTCGGCATCGCCCGCGCGCTGGCCGGCGACCCCAAGGTGCTGCTCTCCGACGAAGCCACCAGCGCCCTGGACCCGGAGACCACCCGCTCCATCCTCCAGTTGCTGCGCGACCTCAACCGCAAGCTGGGCCTGACCATCGTGCTCATCACGCACGAGATGGACGTCGTCAAGACGATCTGCGACTCGGCCGCGCTGATGAAGAACGGCCGCGTCGTCGAGCAGGGCACCGTCGCCGAGCTGCTGGCCACCCCCGGCTCCGAGCTGGCCCGGGAGCTGTTCCCGGTCGGCGGCGAGCCCTCGGCCGACGACCGCACCGTCGTCGACATCACCTTCCACGGCGCGGCCGCCACCCGCCCGGTGATCTCCGAGCTGTCGCGCACCTACAACGTCGACATCTCGATCCTCGGCGCCGCCATGGACACCGTCGGCGGCAAGCAGGTCGGCCGGATGCGCATCGAGCTCCCCGGCCGCTTCGAGGAGAACGTGGTGCCCATCGGCTTCCTGCGCGAGCAGGGGCTCCAGGTGGACGTGGCGGACGTCGACCACAGCGCCGCAGCCCCCACCGCCGACCGGCCGGCCACCACGGAGCCCGCCGCGCTCCAGAAGGAAGGTGCCAAGTGACCTGGAACGAGATGCAGCCGCTGCTGTACGACCGCACGCTCGACACCCTCTTCATGGTGTGGTGGTCCGCGTTCTACGCGGTGCTCCTCGGCATCCCGGTCGGCGTGCTGCTGCATCTGACCCAGCGCGGCGCCGTCCTCCAGAACATCGTCGTGAACAAGGTGCTCGGCGCGATCACCAACATCGGGCGGTCCTTCCCGTTCCTGATCCTGATCGTGGTGCTGATCCCCTTCACCCGGCTCCTCGTCGGCGTCACCATCGGCCCGACCGGCGCGGTGGTCCCGCTCGCCATCGCCGCCATCCCGTTCTTCGCGCGGCTGGTCGAGGCCGCCCTGCGCGAGGTCGACCACGGACTGGTCGAGGCCGCCCACGCCATGGGCGGCGGCACCTGGACCATCGTCTTCAAGGTGCTGCTCCCGCAGGCGCTGCCCGCGCTGGTCGCGGGCGTCACCACCTTGGTCATCCAGCTGATCGGCTACTCCGCGATCGCCGGTGCGGTCGGCGGCGGCGGTCTGGGCGACCTCGCCTACACCTACGGCTACCAGCAGTACGAGACAGCGCTGATGATCGCCACCGTGGTGGAACTGATCGCTCTGGTCACCCTCGTCCAGATACTCGGCGACGTCGTCGTCCGCCGGCTCGCCCGGCGCGGCACCCGTGCCTCCTTCCTGCGCCGCACCCGTACCGAGGAGCCGGTCGCCGTCACCGAAGCCGCCTGACCCCGGAGCCACCCGCTCCACCCAAGAGCCCGGACCCTTTGCCGGGCGGACACCGCACATGAACCCCCGTGTGTGAACAAGAAAGAGGCACTCTTCGTGCGTAACACCGTCAAGATCACCGTGGCCGTCGCGGCCGCCTCCGCCGTCGCCCTCGGCGCGAGCGCCTGCTCGGCCCCCTCCGACACCACCGCCAGCAGCGACAAGGGTGACAAGAACGCGCCCCTCGTCGTCGCCGCGAGCCCCGCCCCGCACGCCGCCATCCTCGACTTCGTCAAGAACAAGCTGGCGGCCAAGGTGGGCCTCAAGCTGGTCGTCAAGCCGTTCAACGACTACAAGATCCCCAACAAGGTCACCGACGACGGCCAGGTGGACGCCAACTTCTTCCAGCACAAGCCGTTCCTGGACAGCTTCAACAAGGAGAACGGCACGCACATCGTGCCCGTCCAGAACGTGCTGATCGAGCCGCTGGGCGTCTACTCCAAGAAGATCCACAAGCTCTCGGAGCTCAAGTCCGGCAGCACCGTCTCGGTTCCCAACGACCCCTCCAACGAGGGCCGTGCGCTCAAGCTGCTCGCCGACAACGGGGTGATCACCCTCAAGCCCGGCGTCGGCTCCGACGCCAAGCTGACCGACGTCAAGGACGACAAGGGCGTCAAGATCACCGAGCTGGAGGCCGCGCAGACCGCGCCGCGCATCGACGACGTCGACGCCGCGGTCATCAACGGCAACTTCGCCATCGGCGCGCAGCTCAAGCCCTCCAAGGACGCGCTGGCCCTGGAGAAGACGAAGGACAACCCCTACGCCAACTTCCTCGCCGTCAAGAAGGGCAACGAGAACGACCCGCGGATCAAGAAGCTGGCCAAGCTGCTGAACTCCCCCGAGGTCAAGCAGTTCATCGAGGACAAGTACAAGGACGGCTCGGTCATCCCGGCCTTCGGGCCGGCCAAGGGCTGAGCTTCTTCGGCCGAGTTCTCCGGCCGAGCTGCTTGCTCCGCCTGCGTTGTTTCCCGCCGGTTTTGCGCTGCGTTTTTCGCGGTCGTTGTTTCCGGGCCCTTGTTCGCGGTCGTTGTTTCCCGGCCGTTTTTTCCCCGCCGCCCACCCCCCTTCGGGGGGTGGGCGGGTGTAGAGGTGCGGTTGCTCCGGGGGTGGGCTCGGACGTACGACGTACAGCTCCTTCGGATCCGGGCGCAGACATACGGCATACGCTCCTTCGGATCCGGGCGCAGACGTACAACTACGGCTCCTTCGGCGCCGGGCAGGCGCAGACATGCGGCTGCCGCCCCACCCCCTGGGCCGCAGCCGTCGCTTCCCCCGAGCGGCAGCCGCCGCTTCCTCCGCCCGGCCCCCTGGCCGCCGGCCCCGCCTTCGTCACGTCCGTGCAGGTCACCGGAGTGTGGCCGGCCGCACGGTGTCCCCGTGGGCCCCGGGGACCGCCGCGGGTGCAGCCGTTGTCCACAGGCGTGGCACACCCCACGGCCCATGCTGCATGCTGGTGCATTCAAGACGGTCAAGACGGCCCGTGACCTCGCGCGGAAACAGCCCGCGACGTCCCGGAACCCCACGGTCAACGGCGTTGGAGCAGCGGCATGACATCCACCTTTCCGGACATCTCCATCAGCACGGACCGGTTGGTGCTGCGCCCTCTCGAAGAGGCCGATGTGCCGTCGCTGGCCGACATGATGGACGACGAGCTCGTCGCGGCCTGGACCGCGGCTCCCCAGCCCTACACCAGGTCCGCCGCCCGCACCTGGGTCGCCGAGTACGCGCCCACCGAACGCACCGCCGGCCGCGGAGTCGACTTCGCCGTCACCGAGTTCCTCACCCAGCGCCTGGTCGGCGTGGTTCAGCTGACCAACACCGACTGGCGGCTGCGCTCCACCGAGCTGTCCTACATCGTCGCTTCCTGGGCCCGCGGCGAGGGCTATGCGTCCGAGGCGGCGCTCGCCACCGCCCAGTGGGTCTTCCACGACCAGAAGTTCGAGCGTCTGGAGCTGCGTACCGCGGCGGGCAACACCGCGTCGCAGCAGGTCGCCCAGAAGATCGGCTGTATCAGCGAGGGCGTGCTGCGCAATGCCTGGATAGCCCGCAGCCGCACGGAGGACGGCGGCTGGGCGGACATCCGCACCGACCTGATCGTGTGGAGCCTGCTGCCCGAGGACCTCGACGGGGTCCCCGGCCGGCTCGCGGACGCGAACGGATTCACCTACCCCGAGTGGAACTGACCCGCGGCCCCGCGGGCAACCGGCTCACACCCGCACGCAGGTCCGTACCTCTCGGGGTACCCTCGGCCTGCCGCGCACCTGCGCGACCAGCGCGGATCAGCGGACCACGGCGGCAGTGCCACCGGCCTGCCGGCCGCCCCGCAGCCGCCGCTGCCCGCGTAACCACAGCAGCCCCAGGAGACTGACGAGCATGGCCGACCGGGTCACGGTGATCGGATGGGACGGCTCTCCGCTGACCGCCGCCGCCCGCTCCGCCCTCGGCGCCGCCACCCTCGTGGCCGGCGCCGCCCACCACCTCGCACTGCCCGAAGTCCCGCCGCACGCCGAGCGGATCCGGCTCGGCAGCGTGACCCTGGCCGCCCGCCGGATCGCCCGGCACCGCGGCACCGCCGTCGTGCTCGCCGACGGCGACCCCGGCTTCTTCGGCGTCGTACGCACCCTGCGGGCACCCGAGCACGGTCTGGAGGTGGAGGTCGTACCGGCCGTCTCCTCCGTCGCGGCCGCCTTCGCCCGGGCCGGAATGCCCTGGGACGACGCCCAGGTCGTGGTCGCCCACAGCCGCGATCTGCGCCGCGCCGTGAACGTCTGCCGCGCCCACACCAAGGTTGCGGTGCTCACCTCGCCCGGCGCCGGGCCGGCCGAACTCGCCCTGCTGCTTGCTGGCGTCCACCGCACCTTCGTCATCTGCGAGGACCTGGGCACCGACCGGGAGCGGGTGACCGTCCTCACATCGGACAAGGCCGCCGACCATGTCTGGCGTGACCCCAATGTCGTGATTGTGGTGGGCGGTTCGCCCGGCGGCGCGGCGGCGCAGGGAACGGGCTGGATCGCCGGCCGCGAAGTGGGCCATCCGACGGGGCCGCGCGGCTGGGGACTTCCGGCCGGCGCGTACGGCGGCGTCCTCGGCGAGGGGGAGTCCGTCCTGTTGCGCTCCGCACAACTCGCGCGCCTCGGGCCGCAGGTGGGCGACCTGGTCTGGGACATCGGCGCGGGCGTCGGGGCCGCCGCGGTGGAGGCCGCGCGCTTCGGTGCCGCGGTCATCGCGGTGGACGCCGACGCGGACGCCTGCGGGCGCACCGCCGCCCTCGCCCGCCGGCACGGCGTGCAACTCCAGGTCGTGCACGGCCGGGCGCCGCAGATCCTGGAGGACCTGCCGGAACCCGATGTCATCCGGGTCGGCGCCGGGGGAGCGGAGGTCGTCACCGCGTGCGCGGCCCGCCGTCCCGAACGCATCGTCACCCACGCGGCCACCCGCGACGAGGCCGAGTCGCTCGGCCGGGCGCTGGCGGACGGCGGCTACGACGTCGAGTGCGCCTTGCTCCAGTCCGTCGACCTGGACACGTCCGCCTGGGTCGAACGCGAGCGGTCCGTGGTGTTTTTGCTGAGCGGCTATCGCGTTTCTCACCCATGACCAGCACGGCAACCCGCGCGAGGTAGGCTGGCGGATCGTTGCGCCGCCGTTCCGCGTTCGGCTTCGTACGTCAATATCCGGAAAATGCCGTGGTTTTGGCGGAATATGAAGCTCTGGAGAGCGGACGTGCCGCGAGGCGCGCTCGCTCGTTCTAGCTATCGGGGCGTCGGCGCGCCCCGGTCGAGCGCGTCGCACGAGCGGTTGGAAGGAGCACTACCAATGGGCGAGGGGTACGCATGACCGACACCGGCCAGGTCCCGGGCGAGGGTCAGCCGGAGAACGCAGGCGGACATCCCGGGCAGCCGCAGCCGGCGGCCGCGCCCTCCCCTGCCGATGCCGGACCGGCCCCGCAGCCGGGCATGGTGCCTGCTCCGGGCGAATACCCCTACGTCGACCAGACCGACGGCGCCGTGGAGGACGACGATCTGCTGCTGATGCCGGGTGCCCAGGGCGCCTGGAGCGAGCAGCCGGCACCCCAGCCGCTCCCGCAGCCCCAGGAGACCCACCAGGGCCCGGACCAGCAGCTTCCGCACGGCGCCCCGTACGACGCGGCCGCCCAGGGGGCCACCGGCTTCGAGCCGTTGCCCGCCCAGGCCGGTGACCATGAGAGCGGCGGCCGGGATTCCGGTTCCGTCGACCTCGGCGCCGTCCGCATTCCGCAGCCCGCGGCTCCCCAGCAGCCGGACCGGGCCCGCGCGGCCGCACCCGCCACGCCCCCTCGCCGCCCGCTGCACATGGGCCCGCCGGTGCCCGACGCGACCGGCGGCGTGGTCCGTTCGCTGGCCGACCGCGGACCGGCGGAAGCGCCCGCGCAGTCGGTCGCGCCGCAGGTGGAACCGCCCACCGGCGGCCCGGAGTACTTCGATGCCCCGGCCGGGGCCCCCGAGGCCATGGCGGGCCCGCCGGCCGGCGGGCCCCACCCCGGACAGCAGCTCGGCGACGCGGCGGCGCAGGCCTTCGCGGCGCCGTCGTACGGCGGACAGCCCTACGAGGGCCAGTTGTCCGCCGAGCAGACCTACGGGGCGGCGGGCCAGGGCCCGTTGCCCGGTCCGCAGCTCGGCGAGATCCCGTCGCAGGTGACGCCGTGGGGCGAGCCTCAGGCCCAGGCCGCGCCGGACGGGGTTGCAGAAACGGTCGCCCCCGAGGTGTCCCCCGCGTCCGAGGCCGCGCAGCCCGTTCCGCAGGACGTGCACCTGCCCTCCGAACAGCCGCAGCCGCTGCCGGCCGAGTCCGCCGCACAGCCCGTCGATGCCGCATCCGTCGTGGCGGACGTCCCCGGGGCCGTGCCCGATGCTCCCGCGCAGCCGCAGGACGTGACGGTGGAGGCGCTACGGGATGCGGCGGCGCCGGGTCAGGACGGAACGGCCGGGACGGAGAGTGCCGTAGCGGACGCCACGGCACCGGACGTCACGGCACCGCACGCCGCCGTGGCGGAGGCCGTTGGTGCCGACGTCGTCGCGCCGGACGTCCCTGCTCAGGACGCGCCCGCTCAGGACGCCGCCGCGGTGGCCCAGCAGCCCGAGGCCGTGGCCACGGACGTCCCGCAGCAGGCCGCGGACCGGGCCGGGAGCACCGAGGCCGGAGCCGAGCCCGAGGCACCGGCCCAGGCGCAGGCACAGTCCGCCGGGAGCCCCGCCCCCGCCGCGGCCGACGAGGCCGCGCAGGCCGTGCAGCCCGCCACGCCCGCCGAGCCCGAAGCGGACCAACCGACCGCCGAGGCACCGGCCGCTCCCGTCGACGCGGCACCGGCTCCGCAGCCCGCAGACCCCGCCGGCCACGCCCCGACCGCCGATGTGCCCGTGAACGCCGAGGTGCCGGTGGCCGCCGATGCACCGGTGGCCACCGACCAGCCGCAGCCCGTCGAACCGGCCCCCGCCACC
>NZ_SDIG01000146.1:0-17257 GCF_004122755.1 Streptomyces sp. TM32 | reverse complement strand
CGTTGGTGGGGGTGTGGGGTGCGGCGGGCTCGTGGTCGGCGAAGTCGAGTGCCGGGGAGTCGAGTTCCGTTGAGTCGTCCCAGACGCATTCCGTTACGTCGTACGGGGTGGTTTCGAGGTGGAGGCCGGCGGGGGCGCCGCCGGCTTCGGTGACGGCCGTCAGGAAGGCTCGGACCTCGGTGCGGAGTGAGCGGACCGACCGGACCTTCGCGCCGGTCGGTGACTTGACGGTGTTGCCGTGCATCGGGTCGCACAGCCACACGACGGGGTGGCCGGCGCGGTGCACGGCGGAGACCAGGGGCGGGAGCGCGGCGGCGGCCGTCCGGGCGCCCATGCGGGCGATGAGCGTCAGCCGGCCGGGCTCGCGCCCCGGGTCGAGGCGGGAGCACAGGGCGAGCAGTTCGTCCGGCCGGGTGGTCGGGCCGACCTTGCAGGCGACGGGGTTGGCCACGTGCGCCAGCATCCTGGCGTGCGGGCCGTCCGGCTGCCGGGTCCGCTCGCCGATCCAGGGAAGGTGGGTGGAGGCCAGCAGGGTCCGGCCGGTCGGGGTGCGGCGCAGCAGCGGCAGCTCGTAAGCGAAGACGAGTGCCTCGTGGCTGGTCCACACCGGCGCGGCGGTGGACGGCGTCCCGGCGCTGGTGCGCTGCCGTAGGCAGGTGAGCGCCCGGGCCGCGGCGTGGTAGCAGTCCAGCATCCGCTGCGGGTCGGCCTGGCGCGCCGGTGGGGTGGGTTCGGGGGCGTTGACCAGATGGCCGCGGTAGACCGGCAGGGTCAGACCGGCGACGGTTTCGGTCGTGGCGCTGCGTGGTTTGGCGAACTGGCCGGCGATACGTCCGATGCGCACCACCGGCTTGCCGGTGCCGGCCGCCATCACCCCGGCGAGGGCGTCGAGCAGTCCCGCCTTGCGCCGGACCGCCGGCGGTGCGCACTCGGCCGGGTCCTCGGCACAGTCGCCCGCCTGGATCACCTGGTAGTGACCGGCCGCGGCCCCGGCGAGCAGGGTCCGCAGCAGCCGGACCTCCTCCCAGGTGACCAGGCCGGGCAGCCGGGCCAGTTCGGCGCCGACGGCCGCGGCCTGGACGGGATCGGGCCAGTCGGGCTGTTGTTCGGCCGAGCCGATGTCCCAGGGGCCGGGCTCGCCGCGTTCCACGAAGGCCCCTTCGGCGGGGAGGAGCGCGGGCTGTGCGGCGCCGGGTGAGAGGGGCACCCGGGTCATATGTGTCCTCCTTCAGTGCGGTGCTGACGGCGGGCGGGGCAACGGGGGCCGGGAGTGCGGTGCGTGCTGGCTCGCTTCATCGGACCGGTGACTCCCCGGCCGGCAGGCGGCGGGCCAGTGTCAGGCCGTCCGCGATCGGCAGCATGACCAGCTCGACGCGTGGGTCGCGGCGGGCGTGCGCGTTGAACTCGCGGATGGCCGCGGCCTTTTCGCCGGGCTGTTCCGCGATCACCTCGCCGCTGAAGAGGGTGTTGTCGACGAGGAGCAGCGCGCCGGGGCGCAGCCGTGGCACCAGTTCCTCCCAGTAACCGAGGTAGCCGGGCTTGTCGGCGTCGATGAACGCCAGGTCCAGGTGCGGCTCGGCGGGCAGCGCGCGGAGGGTGTCCAGGGCGGGGCCGAGCCGTAGCTCGATGCGGTCGCCGACCCCGTCGCGGGCCCAGAAGTCCTGGGCGAGAGCGGTCCATTCGGCGGAGACGTCACAGGTGATCAGCGAGCCGTCGGCGGGCAGGCCGCGGGCCAGGCAGAGCGAGGAGTAGCCGGTGAAGGTCCCGACCTCGACGATGCGGCGGGCGCCCAGGAGGCGCACCAGAAAGGTCAGCAGGGCGCCCTCCTCGGGCGCGACCACCATGTGTGCCTGGTCGGGGATCGCGGCACTGGTGCGCTCGATCACCTCGGCCAGGAGCGGGTCGGGCGTCATCCTGCCCTGGTCGAGGAGATAGCCGTGCAGCTCGGGGGTGAGCGTCAGGTTCCTGGGGGTCAGCGTGTCGTTCCGCAGCATGGGTTCTCCCGGTGGGTAGCGGCTGGACGGCGTGCGCGCCTCGGCGGGCGCAGGTCTCAGGCGGGCAGGTCTCGGCCGGGGCGCCGCCATGCGCGGTAGGCGTGGCGTACGGCCTCGGTGTCCACGGGGGCCCGGTCGAGGAAGGACCGGAGGTCGCCGGCGCAGTGCAGCTCGAAGCGGCGGCGCCGGGACGGCTGCCCGTGCTCCCGGACGAAGTACAGGACGGTCGAGCCGTCGGGGCCGCCCTCGTGGGGGTTGTGTCCGCCGCCCTCCCACAGCAGGCCGGCCTCGGAACGCCAGGCCGTGACGAGGCGTGCCAGCAGCGGCGGGCCCGGCCGGTCCACCACGAACGCGGTGTGGTCCTCAAAGCCGTGCGCGACTTCGGAGGCGGCGATCGACCGGTCGAACGTGCTGCTGTCGCGGGGGAAGAGGAACACCTCGACCGCCGGATGGCGCCGTCCGTCCGGCAATTCCAGCCGGAGCCGCGTGAGGTGGACGTCGCAGCGTGCCGGATCGAGACCGTGGCGTTCGCTCAGCCTGCGGCGCACCACCGTGCTGGGCACGCTGGGGAGTGGTGCCAGGCCGCGCTGTTCCAGATGACGCAGCCCCGCGGTGAGGGTCAGCGGAAACAGCAGTACGGCGCAGTGGTCGAACACGCAGTTCTGCTCGGTCAGGGACGTGGCCTCGCCCTCCGCCACGGCCGGTTCGAGAAGCGACGACACCGCGGCCGTCGAAGCGCGGCGGGCGTCGTGGATCGCGTCGTCGAGCCGCCGCAGATCGGTGCCGGAGAATGCGCTGCCCACCGACAATTCACTGTCCACGGACGGTAATTCACCGACGGAGCGCACTCTTTCATGTGTTGCGCGAGAAGCGCGGACTACGGACATCGATACCTCCTGTATCGGGGCCGTCGGAATTCTGTGGTGCTTTTCCGGCGCCCGGCAAGCCCTGAGGTGGCCGGGCGCGGCCACTTGGCGGGGGCCGCCTGGCTGAATTTCGGTTGACATGGCGTTTGACCAGGGAAAACGTCGCGGGTTCGGCCTTCTCGATGACTTTCATCGGAGTTACCGAATACTCCTGCCGGAACCTTTCGCGGCAACACTTTCAACCGGAGGTCGGGGCTTCGCTATTGAGTTTCCTTATGGACTCCCGGCGTGGCGGCACGCCCCTGGGGCGCCGGCCGTGCAGCGGCACCCGGCCGGGCCCTGTACGTGCGGGTGGCATCCATCGGCGCGACCGAACGACGGCGGAAAAATCAATCAACAGCGGCCGTCGCCACCTATCTTCGGTCGCGTTTCACCGCCCAGGTGATCAAGGGGCAGGGATTTCGTTATAGCGGCCGGTCCGGTGCACCGGATCAGGAGTTCTTATCGGTTTCCTCTGGACGTCTCGCTCGACGTCCGCCCAGAATCCATCCGGCAAGGAAAGGCAAGGAATACCTGTGGGTTCTGCCCGGAACGGAGGATTCTTCGTGAACGCTCTCCCCACGGAATCAACACCGGATTCTTTGACGTGCATTTCCACTTCCATGGCCGTGGCCCCGGGCACGGACCCGACCTCGTCTCCGGCCCAGGCCACGGCCCCGGTTGCGCCGCCGTCCGCGCCCCCGTTCACGTCCCCGTCCCCGTTCACGTTCACCGAAGCCCTTGAGCGTGCCGCGGCCCTCCGTACGGATCCCGCCGTAGGGGACGGCACCCGCCGGCGGACCTGGCACGACCTTCTGCTCCAGGCCGAACGGACCGCCGGCGCGCTGCTCCGGCGGGGATTGCGGTCCGGTGACGTACTGGCGGCACAGCTCCCGAATTCCTGGGAGCTGGTGGTGCTGCATGCGGCCACCGCCCGGCTCGGCGTGCTGCTGCTGCCGCTGCACTGCGCTTACGGTGCCCACGAGGTGCAGTCGCTGGTCACCCAGGCCGGGGCGGTCGCGCTGGTGGCGCAGGGTTCCTACCGTGGCCGGGACCGCGTCGGGGAGATCCGCGCCGTGCGCGATCGGTGCACGTCCCTGCGGCAGGTATGGGTCGTGGGCGGCGGGACGTCGGGGACCGGTGCGGGCGCGGGCGCCGATGCGGCACGCGCGGCGGGCGCCGAGCCGCTGCCGAACGCCGCGGAGTTGCTGGACGAGGCGCCGGGACCGGCCGGGGAGCTGCCGGAGCCGCCGCGGGACCCGGGCGCACCCCTGATGCTGCTCGCCTCCTCCGGGACCACCTCCCAGCGCCCGAAACTGTGTGTGCACAGCCACGGTGGCCTGCTGGGCAACGCGGCCGCCGTCTCGGCGGACGGTGGGCTGGGCCCCGCGGACACGATCGTCTCCGCGAGCCCGCTCAGCCATGCCTTCGGGCTGCTCTCGGTCCATCTGGCCCTGGTCGTCGGCGGCCGGGTCGGGCTGTTCGACGGGTGGGAGGCGCGGCGGTTCCTCGTCGCCCTGCGCGGCGCCTCGGCCACCACGGCGTTCCTGGTTCCGGCCCAGCTACGCGATGTGGTCGCCCTGTTGGCGGACGATCCGGAGGCCGGCGGTCCGCCCGTCGTCCTGCGGGAGGTACGCACCGGCGGCGCTCCGGTGCCCCGCGAGCTGGCCGAGGACGTGCGGCGGACGCTGGGCGCGCGGCTCGTCGTGCAGTGGGGGATGACGGAGATCGGCGCGGGCACCTTCACCCGCCCCGGCGACCCGCCCGAGGCGGCGTCCACCGTCGGACGGCCGGTGTCCGGCGGAAGGGTGCGGGTGGTGGGCCCCGAGGGCCACCGCGCCGGGCCGGGCGAGACCGGGGAACTCCAGTACCGCAGCCCCTATATGTTCCGCGGCTATCACGGCGCGCCGGAGCTGACCCGGGCCGCGCTCACCGCCGACGGCTGGCTGCGCACCGGTGACCTGGCCGCGCTCGCCCCGGACGGCTCGGTCAGCTACCGGGGGCGTGCCGACGCGCTCATCAACCGCGGCGGGCTGAAGTTCAGCGCCCTCGAAGTGGAGCAACTGCTGGACGATCTGCCGCAGTTGGCGCAGCACGCCGTCGTGGCGCGGCCCGATCCGCGCCTGGGCCAGCGCGCGTGTCTGCTGGCCGCGCTCCGCGACGGCGCCGGCCTGACGCTGGACGAGGTGACCGGGCATCTGTCCCGCAAGGGGCTGGCCACGTACAAGCTGCCCGAGGAGCTGGTCGTCGTGGACCGGCTGCCGACCACGGTCACCGGCAAGATCGCCCGCAGCCGGCTGAAGGCGATCCCGCTGCCGCCCCTCGACCCGCCGAGGCCGTCGGCGCCCGCGGCGCAGCCCGGTCCCGCGTCCCGGCCCGCGCCGGCACGCGAAGAGGCGGGACCGGTTCACGAAGCGGCGGACCGGCACGCGACGAAGCGGACCGGTGAGCGATGAACGGTGAACCACCCCTGTCAGCCACCGAGTTGCTGACGCAGCACCGCCTGGAAGGCGAGGAGGTTCGGGTTCGCGGAGTTGCGGTCCAGCCAGGTCATGGTCACCGTCGTGTGCAGTGTGGTGTCTCCGGCCTTCACGACGGCGACTTCGCCGCGGCTCGCCTGATCGCGCACCGCCACCAGCGGCAGCAGCGCGCAGCCCATCCCGGCCGCCACGCACGCGCCGAGGGTGCCGATGCTGGACACCTCCGCGACCGGCTCCTTCGCGGCCACCGCCCCGAAGGCGCTGTCGAACATCTCCCGGAAGCCGCATCCCCGCTCGGTGGCCAGGAAGGGTTCCCTGGCGAGCTCCTCCAGACCGGCCTCACCGCGCTCGGCGAGATGGTGCCCCGGCGGCACGATGACGGCCAGCGGCTCCTCGGCCAGCGTTTCGGCGCGCAGGCTCGCGTCGGCCGGCGGGGCGCCGAAGGTCAGGCACAGGTCCAAGTCACCGCGGCGCACCGCCTTGTAGAGCTCGCCGCGGTTGTCCTGCGCGACCCGCACCCGCGCGTGCGGATGCAGCGAGCGGTAGTGCGAGAGCACCCCCGGCAACAGGTGCTGGCAGACGGTTTCCAGTGCGCCGAAGGCGAGTTCCGCGCCGGGCCGGGCGACCGCCCAGCGCGCCTCCTCCAACAGCTTGAGAATCTTGTCCGTGTACTCCGACAGCGCCACGCCCTGCGGCGTCAGCCGCACCCGGCGCTGCGACCGGTCGAGCAGCTCGACACCCAGATCGCGCTCCAGCGCCTGAATTTGATCGCTGACGCTGGACTGTGCGTAGTGCAGCTCCTTGGCCGCTTGGGTGACGCTGAGCGTCCTGGCCACCGTTTCGAATGTCCGAAGATGCCGAAGCTCCACGACTTTACCGCCCCCCTGGCTGACCCATCGGCTGGGCCGATCGTACCCATAGGGCATCCCCGTCGTCACCACCCGCAATTCCCCTTCTGGTTCCGGTTGAATGGATTGTGCCGCCCTCAACTGCGGGGGCGGCGAATGGAAAGATTCCGAAAGGGAGCAGAAATCCTATGACGACGCAGGCGGAACGGGAACGGGATTCCGTTGGCGCACCAAAGAGAACCGGTAAGCCCTCGCGCACCTTATTGATCGGGCTTTCCCTCGGTTACTTCATGGTGCTGCTCGACATGACGATCGTCTCGGTGGCGCTGCCCGCGATCGCCGGTGACCTGCACATCGGCCTGAGCGGGCTCCAGTGGGTCACCAACGGGTACACCATCACCTTCGCCGCCCTGCTGCTCACCGCGGGCTGGCTGTCCGACCGCTTCGGCGGCCGCCGGGTCTTCCTCTGGGGTCTGGTGGCGTTCGGGGTGCTGTCCGGTGTCTCGGCCGTCGCCACGACGCTCGGCATGCTGGTCGTCCTGCGGCTGGCCCTGGGCGTCGCGGGCGCGCTGCTGCTGCCGTCCTCACTGGCCCTGATCGTCCACGCGTACACCGACCCTGCCGAGCGCGCCCGCGCGGTGGGAGCCTGGGCGGCGATCACGGGTGCGGCGCTCGCCGCCGGTCCGCTGGTGGGCGGGGTGCTCACCGACACGGTCGGCTGGCGCGCCATCTTCCTGATCAACGTGCCGCTGGCGCTGGTCAGTCTGGGCATCACCGCACGGCTGGCCCCCGAGACCGCGCGCAAGCAGCGCAGCGGCCTGGACCTGACCGGGCAGCTCAGCGCCGTCGTCGCACTGGCCGCGCTGGTGTACGCGCTGATCGAGGGCCCGGACAAGGGCTGGACGGGCGCCGGGGTACTCGGCGGCTTCGCGCTGGCGGTGGTCGCGGCGGCGGTCTTCCTCGTCGCCGAACTGCGCTCCGGCGACGCGGCGATGCTGCCGCTGCGGATGTTCCGCAGCCGCAGCTTCTCGGCCGCGCTGGTGGCCGGCCTGCTCGCCAACTTCGGGCTGTCCGGGCTGCTGTTCGCGCTGTCGCTGTTCTTCCAGGAAGGCCGCGGATACTCGTCGTTCGCCGCGGGCCTCGCCTTCCTGCCGCTGACCCTGCCCACCGCCTTCAACCCGATCTACACCGGGCGGCTGGTCGGCCGGATCGGGCCGCGGCGCCCGGCGACGCTCGGCTTCGTCCTCATGGGCACCGGAGCGCTGATCCAGGCACCGTTCACCGGGAACTCCGCCGGGGCGCTCGTCGCCACCGTGGTGGGCCTGCTGGCCTTCGGATTCGGTGTCTCGTTCGCCCTGCCCGCCCTGGTCGCCGGGGTCGCCGGCTCCGTACCGGCCGAGCTGGCCGGCATCGGGGCCGGAGCGCTCAACTCCGCCCGCCAGGTGGGCGCCTCACTCGGGGTCGCCGTCCTCGGCGTGATCCTCAACCTGTCCTCGTCCCACGCGACCGGCACCCGCTGGGCACTGGTCGTCGGCGGTCTGAGCCTGCTCGCGGGTGCGCTCATCGCCGGCACGGGGCTGCGCGGCCGGTCTCCCGCCACGGCTCGCTGACCCCTTCCCGACGGCGCGGCCCCGGTGCCGCCCTGCCCTTAGGAGGAGCATTGACCCTCACCTCACCGTCCGCCCGCCCGCTGGCCGGCCCGCCCGGCCCGCGTGTGGACGGGGTCGACCACTTGGCCTTCGTCACCTGGCAGCCGCGCGCGACCTGGGAGTTCTACACCCAGGTGCTGGGCATGCCGCTCGTGCACGCGATCACCGCGACCGGCTGGGTCACCGAGGACCATCCGGACTTCGTGCACTTCTTCTTCGACATGGGCAAGGGGAACCGGATCGCGTTCTTCTACTACTTCGGCCTGCCGGAGGAGGAGCCGCCGAGCGACCTCATGCACCGCTCCCGGCACGTCGCCTTCCATGTGGACACCGAGGAGGAGCTCCTGGCCTGGCGGGACCGGCTGAAGGCGCACGGGGTACGGGTCACCCCGCCGCTGCCGCACGAGCTGATCGAGTCGATCTACTTCGACGACCCCAACGGCATCCAGCTGGAGATCACCAGGCCGCTGCGGGCGATGTCGGGGGCCGACGCCCGGGACGCGGAGTTGACGCTCCGCGCGCTCGCCGACGTCGCCGCGTCGCCCCGTCCGTCCGCTCAGGCGCTGTGGCAGCGGAAGGCGGAGCTGGTGCGGAAGGCGGAGCCGGTACGGAAGGCCGCGCTGATACGGAACGACACGGAGGTGGCAGGGTCGTGACGCTCGCCCTGTATGTGCTCGCCGTGCCGGAGTTCGCCCCCGTCGTGCGGTCCGCCGAGGCCGCCGGGATGGATGTCCGCGCGGCCGGCGACTACCTGGAGCTGACCACCACGGCGCACGAGGTGGTGCTGCGCCGGGAGGTGACCGGGATGCGCACCGCGGTCTGGCACGCCGCACTGACCGGCGGCCTCGTGGGCCGCATCGTCTCCTTCACCCCGGACACGCTGCACCTCGCGAGGGAGGACGCATGAGCGCAACCACAGCCGGCCCGGCTTCCCGCCGTCCCGTGCTCGTCGTCGGCGCCGGTCCGGCCGGGCTGAGCGCCGCGCTGGCCCTGCGCGCGGCCGGCCTGCCCGCGGTGGTCCTGGAGAAGCGCACCCGGGACGCGGTCCGTCCGGGCAGCCGCGCCGCCTATCTGCACGGCACGTCGCTGCGCGCACTGGAGCGGCTCAGCCCCGGCCTCGGGCACGAGATCGCCGGCCGGGGTCTGATGTGGGCCACCAAGAGGTCGTACTGGGCGGGCGAGGAGATCTACACCCGGACCTACCCGCCGGCCGGCCGCGACGGGCTGCCGCCGTTCACCAGCCTTCCGCAGGTGCACACCGAGGACCTGATGGCCGCCGCCTGCCGGGAGGCCGGGGTGGAGTTCCACTGGGGAGTGGAGGTGCGGACCGCCGAGAGCACCCCGGAGGGGGTACGGCTCGTGGACTCCGCGGGCGGCGAGTGGACGGCGGATTACGTGATCGCGGCGGACGGGTCGCGGTCGGTGCTGCGGTCCGCCGCCGGCATCTCCCTGGAAGGGCCGCGCTCCCGCAACACCTTCGTAGTGGTGGACCTCGACGACGACCCCGCCCACCCGCTGCTCCTGGAACGGGTCTTCCACTACAAGCACCCGCGGGTCGGCGGCCGCAACGTCCTCCTGGTCCCGTTCGCGGGCGGCTGGCGGGTCGACCTCAACCTGCTTGTGCACGACGACCCGGACCGGTTCACCTCACCGGAGGGGCTGCGCCGCTGGATCCCCCGGGTGCTGCCCGCCTCGTACGGCGAGCGGGTGCGCTGGGTGTCGACCTACCGGTTCGCCCAGCAGGTGGCCGCCGAATTCGCCGACGCCCACCACAGGGTGCTGCTCACCGGTGAGGCCTCGCACCTGTTCGCCCCCTTCGGCGCCCGGGGCATGAACTCCAGCATCCCGGACGCGATCAGGGCGGTGCGGGCCGCGCAGGCGGCGCTGTCGGCCGGTACGTCCGGGGCTGCCGAGGCCGAGATCGTCCGGTTCGCCGACGAGCGGAAGGAGGCCGCCACGTACAACCGCGCCTGCGCGGGCGCCGCCTTGGAGCACATGCTGGCCCACCGCCCGTCGGTCTGGCTGCGCCGGCGGGCCGCCGCGGCCGTGGCCAGCACCGGTCGCAAGGCGGGAGCCTGGCTGGACTCCGCGCCGTACGGCCCGAAACTGGCGGCACCGAGGGCGGCCCGGAGCTCGTACTGAGGGGGCTGACGGGGCTGGTGGGCCGACCAGGCCGAGGCCCCGGGCCGATCGGGCTCACCTGCGACCCCCGGCTGGGCCGGGCGTCGCGGACCGGCGTAGCGGTCGGCCGGTGCGGCGATCAAGGAGGCGACAGCGGTACGTCCTTGAGCATCGCGCGGGCCGCCGCGCGCGCCGCGTCGACGACCGGTTCGCGCACCGAGGGCGAGAAGGCCAGATAGACGGGCAGCGGCTCCGGTGCGGGGCCGAGGGCGCCGAGCGGCGCGGGGCGCAGCGAGGGGTGGTTGTGGTGGGCGTTGGCGGGCAGCGCCGTATATGCCAGTCCCGCCTGGATGGAGGCCCGGACCGCCAGCGGGTCGGAGCACCGCGGGACGGAGTGCCAGGCGACGTCGCGCTCGGCGAGCGTCTCGATGATCCGGTCGCTCAAGGCCGAGCGCTCGCTGACCAGCGCCACCGGCAGCCGCTCCCCGGGAGCGGGCAGTGCCTGTCCGAACCAGGCCAGGCGCAGCCGCCCCAGGATCTCGCTGCGCGGAGTCCGTGTCCCCAGGAGAATCGCCGCCTCCAGTTCGCCCTGGGCGAGCTTGTCGGCGAGCACGGCGCTGAGGCCGGTCGCCATGGCACAGCGGAGCCGTGGCCGCTCCACCGCGAGTTGGGCGAGCATGGTCCGCAGCCCGTCGGCGAAATGGACCGAGCAGCCCATGCTGAATAATTCCTGGCTGCTGAACGCCGATATCTTGCTGAGTACCTCATTGTTGAGCAGGATGACGCGGCGGGCGTGCGCCATTACCTCGCGACCTGCGGGGGTGAGCTGCAAGGGACGCTTGGTGCGCTGGAACAGCGGCGCCTGGATAATCGTCTCCAGGCGCTTGATCTGCTGACTCACGGTCGGCTGCGTCACGTGAAGTGCCTGCGCGGCGCGGGCAAATCCATTCTCGTCGACCACGGCAATGAAAGTGCGCAGGAGTTTCACTTCGATATCACGCTGCAAAATCAACACTGTCTCACACCTGGTCCCGGTAGTCGTGACTGTGGAAGGGGCTGCGGGTGTGGGGGGAATGGGAGCGTTGGGGGTGCGCGTGATGGTGCGGGGTGTCGACGGACCTCCGGCGAGACACCCGGAAAGATCAACTCCGGATGCCGAAGCCTTCACTCCGGTCGGTTGAGCGGATCAATACTTACACGCATTTGCACGATCGGTCGGATACGGAAGGAAGGGTGACATGAACACACGGCCGTAATGCCCCTTTTGTTCGCCGGACTTGACCATTCCCATACCGACCCGGTGATTCCGGGAGCCCGGCGGCCGGCGCGGGACGAGGCGGCGCGGGCCAGGAGAGCCGAGTTGTCCACAGGGTCGCCGGCGACCCCCGCGAAGCTCGTAGGCTTTCGGAATGGCTCAGGCGGACGTGGAAGTGGTCGTGGACATGGATGTGGAAGGCGCTTCGGAGGCAAGCGAGGCGGTGCAGGTGCTGCGCCGTGTGTTCGGCTATGAGGCGTTCCGCGGCAGTCAGCAGGAGATCATCGAGCACGTCATAGGGGGCGGGGACGCGGTCGTCCTGATGCCGACCGGTGGCGGCAAATCGCTGTGTTACCAGATCCCCTCGCTGGTCAGGAGCGGTGTGGGAGTGGTGATCTCACCGCTGATCGCCTTGATGCAGGACCAGGTCGACGCCCTGCGCGCGCTCGGCGTGCGGGCCGGGTTCCTCAACTCGACCCAGGATCTGGAGGAGCGTCGGCTCGTCGAGGCGGAGTTCCTGGCCGGGGAGCTGGACCTGCTGTATCTGGCGCCCGAGCGGCTGCGGGTCGAGCAGACGCTCAACCTCCTGGACCGGGGCAAGATCTCGCTCTTCGCCATCGACGAGGCACACTGCGTCGCCCAGTGGGGCCACGACTTCCGGCCGGACTACCTGGCGCTGTCGATGCTGCACGAGCGCTGGCCCGATGTACCGCGGATCGCGCTGACCGCCACCGCGACCGAGGCCACCCACGCGGAGATCACCTCACGGCTGCAGATGGCGCAGGCCCGCCATTTCGTGGCGAGCTTCGACCGGCCGAACATCCAGTACCGGATCGCGACGAAGAGCGAGCCCAAGAAGCAGCTGCTGGAGCTGCTGCGGAGCGAGCATGCGGGGGACGCGGGCATCGTCTACTGCCTGTCGCGGGCCTCGGTGGAGAAGACCGCGCAGTTCCTGGTGGACAACGGCATCGCCGCGGTGCCGTATCACGCGGGGCTCGATGCCCGGACCCGCGCCGCGCACCAGTCCCGCTTCCTGCGCGAGGACGGGCTGGTCGTGGTCGCCACGATCGCGTTCGGGATGGGCATCGACAAGCCGGACGTACGGTTCGTGGCGCATCTGGACCTGCCGAAGTCGGTGGAGGGCTACTACCAGGAGACCGGGCGCGCCGGGCGGGACGGAGCGCCGTCGACGGCCTGGCTGGCGTACGGGCTGCAGGACGTGGTGCAACAGCGGAAGATGATCGACGGGTCCGAGGGGGACGAGGCGCACCGGCGGCGGCTGTCGGCCCATCTCGACTCGATGCTGGCGCTGTGCGAGACGGTGGAGTGCCGGCGGGTACGACTGCTGGCGTACTTCGGGCAGCAGAGCGCCGCCTGCGGCAACTGCGATACGTGCCTGGCCCCGCCGCAGACCTGGGACGGCACGGTCTCCGCGCAGAAGCTGCTGTCCACGGTCGTCCGGCTGAAGCGGGAGCGCGGGCAGAAGTTCGGCGCGGGCCAGATCATCGACATTCTGCTGGGGAAGAAGACCGCCAAGGTCATTCAGTTCGACCACGACGGCCTGAGCGTCTTCGGCGTGGGCGACGACCTCAAGGAAGCCGAATGGCGGGGCGTCGTACGGCAGTTGCTGGCCCAGGGACTGCTCGCCGTCGAGGGTGATTACGGCACGCTGGTGCTCACGGAGGCGAGCGGCGAGGTGCTGGGCGGCCGGCGCGAGGTGCCGATGCGGCGGGAACCGGAGAAGCCGACGCGGGTGGCCAGGGCGAAGTCGAAGGGCAAGCGCGCGGCGCCGGCCGATCTGCCGGCGGAAGCGCAGCCGGCCTTCGAGGCACTGCGCGGCTGGCGTGGCCGAACGGCCAAGGAGCAGGGCGTCCCCGCATACGTGATCTTCCATGACGCGACGCTGCGGGAGATCGCCACCCTCCGGCCCTCGACGACGGCCGAGCTGGGCACGGTCAACGGAGTCGGCGAGAACAAACTCGCCAAGTACGGCACGCAGATCCTGGACGTGCTGGCGGGACGGGATACCCAGGAGGGGACGGAGAGCGACCCCGCGGCCCCCGCCATGGCGTCCGGGACCGCCCGGCCCGCCGCGGCCGCCCCGGGCACCGCGTTCGACGACGGTCCCATGGCACCGGAGCCCGAGGACGAGGCACTCCCGGAGCCGCCCGACGACATCGACTGGTGAGGACGACCAGCGGCGGTGGCGCCCGCATACCGCCGCCTCATCCGACGACCGCCCCCTGAGGCAGGCGTAGGAGGGTGCGGGCGCCGCCGTCGGGGGCGTTGGTGAAGCGGACGTCGATGCCCAGGACCGCGGACTGGCCGACGGCGATGGTCAGGCCCAGCCCATGGCCCTTGCCGCGGCCGGGGGCGTCGGTGCTGAAGCGCTGCGGGCCGTGGTGCAGCAGGTCGGCCGGATAGCCGGGGCCGTGGTCGCGCACCTCGATGGTCGGCCGCCGGGCGGCCGCGGCGTCGACGGTGACGACGACCGGGGCCCGCCCGTGCCGGTGCGCATTGGTGACGAGGTTGGTGAGGATGCGGTCGAGGCGGCGCCGGTCGGTCTCGACGACCGCGTCGGCGGTGATCCGTACCTCGGTGTCGAGGCCGGTGGCGGCGACGCAGCGCCGGACCAGCTCCCCGAGGTCGTGCGCGGCGAGATCGGCGCGCTCGGTGCCGGAGTCGAGCCGGGAGATCTCCAGCAGATCCTCGGTGAGCCGGCGCAGCGCCCGCAGCCGGTCGTTGATCATCTCCTTGGGGCGGCCCTCCGGAAGCAGCTCGGCCGAGGCGAGGATGCCGGTCAGCGGCGTACGGAGCTCATGTGCGACATCGGCGGTGAAGCGCTGTTCGGCCTGGAGGCGGCTCTGCAGCGAGCCGGCCACCGAGTCCAGCGCCGCGGCCACCGCCGCCACCTCGTCCTGCCCCGCCGCGCCACCACCCGGCAGACCCGCACCGTCGCCGACCCGGGCATCCAGATCTCCGGCGGTGATACGGCGGGCGACCGCCGCGGTGGTGGCCAGCCGGCGGCTGATGCGGTGCGCCAGGAACAGTCCGGCGAGGGCGACGGTCGCGGCGGCGAGCACGGCCGAGCCGAGGATGGCGGTGTCGAAGTGGTCCAGGGAGCGGTGGACACTGCCGTACGGCCGCCAGGCGGCCATGACCTGGCCGTCGGCCGGCGCCGCGGCCCACATGACGGAGCGTCCGTGGTAGGTCCCGACCATGGTGCCGCGCTGGCCGGAGCGCGCCAACCGGCGTAGATCCGCGGGGAGTTCGGGCGGGTCGAGGAGGGAGTTGAGGCCCTCGCGGGAGGTGCCGTACTCGAACAGGTCCAGGGCGGTGTCCAGGTTCACGCGGGCCTCCTTGCGGACCTGGCCGACGGTCTGACGGGCCACCGCATTGTGGACGAGGACGCCGAGGACCGCGGCGACCGCGCAGCTCACCGCCATCACGGTCAGCGCGATCTGCCAGCGGAGGGAGACCGCCGGCGGCCTCACGGGCTGCCGCCGACCGCCCGCGGGGTCTGCGGGGTACGGGCGTCGTCGAGGGTGAGGTTCCACAGGTCCATCGCCCGGCCGTCCCAGACGTAGTCGGTGACGCTGACATAGCGCGGGTCCTTCGTGGGCTCGCGGATGGCGAGATGACCCGCCGCCAGCTCGACCCCGGCCAGTACCCCGCGCAGCACGAGCACCCGGGTCACCACCGTGTTCTGAACGCTGTAGACCCGCAGTTCGCTGGTGCGGGGGCCGAGGTCGACGGCCATCAGCAGATCCGGCTTCCCGTCGTCCGTGAGGTCGTGCAGCACGGGACGGCGTACGGCCCGCGGCGCGGGCGGGGTCCCGCCCTGCGCGGCGACGTCCGCATCGAGGACGGCGAGCGGGTTCGCGTCGGCCATGCTGCCGCCGGGGATCCGCGGGACGCCCGGCACGGGCACCAGCACCGCCGGGTTCTCGTTCCGGCTCGGCGGGGCGGGCGACGAGCCGGGCCACAGCACCAGCGGCGCGTCCACGTCCCTGGCACGCCCCTCGTCCTGCAGGCCCTCCAGGTTCGTACATCCGGTGAGGAGGACGAGTGCGGCGAGGGCGAGGGCGGCGAGCGAGGTCCGGACGGTGCCGGAGCGCGGGGGCCGGACAGTGTCGGAACGCGGGATCGGGGCGGTGCCGGAGCGCGGGAACGCTGCCGTGCGTGGTCGCCGCCGTCGCATCTCCTCGCCACCGCCTCTGCCGTCTCGCCGCTTCGCCGCCCTGCCGCACAGGGCAGTTGCCCGGCCGATCGCCGCACGAGCAATTCGGCAATTCATCGGATATGCGGACGTAGCTCTAGATCACGCTATCCAAGACAGCAAAGGTCGGAACCTCCAGCTCGACCATTACGTGGTTCCTCAGGGCTTTTACGGCCGTCGACTGGGCCATGTGGGCGATGCCGTCACAGGACCGATCCCAGAGATCCCGACGACTGTTACACAACGTACGGATTGCCGTTAAGGACGCTCCGTAACGTGCCTCCTGTACCTGCCGCTAGGACGGCCCGAGCCGCCCATACGAGGAGTAGCCATGCGGGCCCAGCACCGCTCCGTGATCCGTACCGCCGCCGTCGCGACCGGCGCGCTGGCCGCCCTGCTGCTTCCCGCGGGCGCCGCCTTCGCCGCCGACTCCACCGCGCCCACGGAGAGCCGGACATCGATCATGCTGCCCGACAACGGGCTGGCCGGACTGGCCGAGAAGGCCGGCCACCTGCCCAAGGCGGGGCTGGTCGCCGGTGTGGGTGCGCTGGGCGTGGCCGGTGCCGCCACCGCCGTGCACCGTCGGCGCAACGCAACCCGGGGCCGACAGGCCTGAGCCGGGACCGGCAGCCCTGAGCCGGCAGGCCCTGACCCAGCAGGCCTGACCCGCCGCCGCACCGAAGCGCGCGTCCGCGCACTGCTCCTGCTACTCCTCCCCCACCAGGCGCTGCACCTCCTCGTACCCCATCACCTCGCCGCCCACCGCGTCCGCCGGGCGCTGGGCCGTACGGATGGCGTCCGCCGCCGTGAGGGTGGCCTCCAGGGCCGTACGGAAGAGCAGCGAGCCGGTGCTGATGCGGCGCACGCCGAGCTCCGCCAGACGGCTGACGGTGTGCCGCCCGGGCGCGAAGAGAATGTTCAGCGGGGCGGGGATCTCGGCGGCCAGGACCGACACGTCCTCGTCGGCGGTGACCCCCGGCACGAAGACGCCGTCCGCACCCGCCGCCAGATAGGTCTCGGCGCGGGAGAGCGTCACCGACAGCGGCGGCGGGGCGTCCTCCAGCCAGTGGGTGTCGACCCGGGCATTGAGGAACAGGCTCGGCGCACGCTCCTTCACCGCGCTGATCAACTCTGCCTGACGGACCGGATCCTGCAGCCCCTGGCCGCCGGGCAGCCCGTCCTCCAGGTTCAGCCCCGCGGCCCCGGCGTCCGCCAACTCGGCCACCAGATCCCGCACTTGGCCGATGTCACCGCCGAACCCCCCTTCGATGTCGACCGTGTACGGGCAGGGCAGCCGGCCCGCGAGCCGCCGCGCCAGGGCCAGCGTCGCGTCCCGGACCTCCGGGCGGCCGTGCCCGTCCGGACAGCCCTGAGCCGCGGCGATGCCCAGGCTCGTGGTGCCGATCGCCGCATACCCGGCCCCGGCGAGCGCGAGGGCCGAGGGGACATCCCAGGCGTTGGGCAGCAGCAGCGGCTGATCGGCGTGGTGCAGCGCATGGAAGTGGAAGGTGGCGTACTCCGGGGAGGTGCTCATACGGGCACCGTAGGCCGGACTCCCTCGGGTAGGCATCGAAGACTCGCGGCGGACAACGGAGTGATGACCACTCCGGCGTACAGCGCCGCACCCGCCAGGCCGACCGCGCCGCGCTCACACCGCCGGCCGCGCCGCTCCCGGACAGGCTTCCCCGGACCGCCTCCGCGGCGCGGGCCCACCGGCGCCCCCGGGCCCCCGATCCGCCCGGCCCATGCACCGGACGCCGCGCCCAGCGCACCCACACCGGCGACC
>NZ_SDIG01000145.1:0-17335 GCF_004122755.1 Streptomyces sp. TM32 | reverse complement strand
CCCCCGCCGTCCCCCGCCACGCGGTCACCGGCTACTGGCAGAACTTCAACAACGGCGCGACGGTCCAGAAGATCAGCGACGTACCCGACCGGTACGACATCATCGCCGTCGCCTTCGCCGAGGCCACCACCACCCCCGGCGCCGTGTCCTTCTCCCTCGACTCGGCCGGCCTCGGCGGCTACACCGTCGACCAGTTCAAGGCCGACATCAAGGCCAAGCAGGCGGCCGGAAAGTCGGTGATCCTCTCCGTCGGCGGCGAACGGGGCACCGTCTCCGTCAACGACTCCGCCTCGGCCGCCAATTTCGCCACCAGCCTCTACACCCTCATGCAGCAATACGGCTTCGACGGCGTCGACATCGACCTCGAAAACGGCCTCAACCCGACCTACATGAGCCAGGCCCTGCGCGCGCTCTCCCAGAAGGCGGGCGGCCACCTCGTCCTCACCATGGCGCCCCAGACCCTCGACATGCAGTCCACTACGGGCGGCTACTTCCAGACCGCGCTGAACGTGAAGGACATCCTCACCGTCGTCAACATGCAGTACTACAACAGCGGTTCGATGCTCGGCTGCGACGGCAAGGTCTACTCCCAGGGGACCGTCGACTTCCTCACCGCCCTGGCCTGCATCCAGCTCGAAGGCGGCCTCGACCCCTCCCAGGTGGGCCTGGGCCTGCCCGCCTCCACCCGGGGCGCGGGCAGCGGCTACGTCGCCCCGTCCGTCGTCAACGCCGCCCTGGACTGCCTCGCACACGGCACCAGCTGCGGCTCCTTCAAACCGGCCAGGACCTACCCCGGCATACGGGGCGCCATGACCTGGTCGACCAACTGGGACGCGGCGAACGGCAACGCCTGGTCGAACGCGGTCGGCCCGCACGTTCACGGCCTGCCGTAGCCCTTGCCGTAGCCGCGGAACTCGCACCAAACGATCTTCCCCGGCACGCGCTCGCTGACGCCCCACGCGTCGGCGAGCGCGGAGACCAGCAGCACCCCCCGCCCGGACTCGTCCCCATCCCCGTCCCCGTCGTACGGCGCGGGAGCCCGCGGCGTCCCGTCACCACTGTCGTGCACCTCCACGCGCAGCAGCCCGTCCGCGTCCAGGGCCAGCACCAGCCGGTAGCCACGGCCGGGCGGAACGCCGTGCAGCAGGGCGTTGGTGGCCAGTTCGCTCACGCAGAGCAGGACGTCGTCCGCGAGGTGGTCCAGGTCCCACGCGGCGAGCGCGGCACGGGCGAACTCCCGTGCCCGCGGGACGGATCGGCGCTCGCGCCGGTAGAACGCCGTACGGGCACACAGCGCCCGGATCTCCTTGTGCATAACCGCCACTGTCACAGTGCGTGACTATGCTGAGCCACAGCGTCAGGTCGTACGGATTCGCTGTACGACTTCTGGCGGTGTCATGCCGTCGCGGGGAGGGGAAGGCAGAGCGCATGCACCCGGCGAACAAACCGAAGAGGATCACTTCCTGGCACGTGATCGGCGCCCAGCTGAGTCACTTCCGCAGGGCCGCCCGCATCACCCAGCCCGCGCTGGCCGAGCGGGTGGGACTGCACGAGGACACGATCGGATCCATCGAGCAGGGCCGCAGACCACTGAAGATCGACCTTGCGGAGACGCTCGACGAACTCCTCGACACGAAGGGCGCATTGGCGGTCGCCGTCGCCAAGGTCCCCGAGCGGGAGAAGCTGCCCGCGTTCGTCCAGGACCTGGTGGAGCACGAGGAGGAGGCGCTGACGCTGCTGTCGTACCAGAACCAGGTGGTGCCTGGGTTGTTGCAGACGGAGCCTTATGCGCGGGCGGTCTTCTCCTCCCTCTACCCGCCAATTCATGAGGAGACGGCTGAAGAGTGGGTTTCGGCACGACTCGCTCGGCAGCAGGTACTCCAACGGACACCGCCGCCGATCATGAACTTCATCCTGGAGGAAGTGATCCTCAACCGTCCGCTTGGCAGCCGTGAGGTGCTCCGCCAGCAGATTCGCCACTTGCGCAGGTGCGCTGAACTCCCCTTCATGGGGATCCAGATCATGCCAACCGAACGCTCCAAGCATGCCGCGCTCGACGGCCCACTCATCCTGCTGGAGACACCAGAACACGATCAGCTGACATACATCGAGGGCCAGCGAATCAGCTTCCTCGTCGATGACCCAGATGAGGTCAGTGTGTATCAGCAGAAATATGGGATGCTGCGCTCGCAGGCCCTCACCCCTGAGGAGAGCATGAGCCTGCTAGACGACTTGGCAGGAGAGGCATGAGCAGCGCAGCGGACCCGCATCAGTCTGGTGACCTTGCCTGGTTCAAATCGAGTTACAGCGGCAGCGAGGGCGGAGACTGCATCGAAGTAGCCTACGAATGGCGCAAGTCGAGCTACAGCGGCAGCGCAGGCGGAAACTGCCTGGAAGTGGCCGCCTGCCCCCACGCCATACACATCCGCGACTCCAAGAACCCCACCGGGCCGTCGCTCACCCTGAGCGCCACCGCCTGGTCCGCGTTCCTCGCCGACATCACCAACTGACCGGTGCCGGGGGGACGATGAAGTACCGACGGCTCGGTACGCACGGGCCGGGCGTCTCCGCGCTCGGCCTCGGCTGCATGGGGATGTCGACCTCGTACGGCGTCCCGGACGACGCGGAGTCCGTGCGCGCCCTCGACCGCGCGATCGAGCTCGGCGTCACCCTGCTCGACACCGCGGACGCCTACGGACAGGGCACCAACGAGGAGTTCCTCGGCCGCTGGCTGCGCAGCCGTACCGCCACACAGCGGGACGGACTGGTCGTGGCCACCAAGTTCGGGCTGCGGCACGACGCCGCCACGGGACGGGTGAACGAGGTCGACTCGTCCGCCGCCTGGGTGCGCGAGGCGTGCCACGCCTCGCTGCGCCGCCTCGGCACGGACCGTATCGACCTCTACTACCTGCACCGCCGCGATCCGGCCGTCCCCATCGAGGAGACGGTCGGCGCGCTGGCCGAGCTCGTCGCCGACGGTGCCGTACGCCATCTGGGCCTCAGCGAAGTGAGCCCGCAGACGCTGCGCCGGGCCCACGCCGTCCACCCCATCAGCGCCGTCCAGTTGGAGCACTCCCTCTTCACGCGGGATGTCCTGGAGGGCGAGATGCGGGCGACCTGCCGGGAGCTCGGCATCGGCATCGTGGCGTACTCCCCGCTCGGGCGCGGCATGCTGACGGGTGCGCTGGCGTCCCGCGACGACCTCACCGCCGAGGACGCCCGGCGCCGCTGGCCACGGTTCTCCGCGGAGAACATCGACCGCAATCTGCGCCTCGTCCAGGCCGTCCGGACGATCGCCGAGTCCCTCGGCTGCACGCCGGCCCAGGCCGTCCTCGCCTGGCTGCTCGCCCAGGGCGAGGACATCGTCCCGATCCCCGGCACCAAACGCCGTGCCTACCTGGAGGAGAACACGGCGGCGGCCGGTATCGCGCTGAGCCCGGAACAGGCGGCCCGGCTCGGGGCGGCCGTGCCCGACGGCGCCGTCGCCGGCGAACGCTACCCGCTCGCCGCCCTGGAGCGCCTGGGCCACTGAGCCGGGCCGGGGCAGCCGACCAGACTCAAGTCCCGTACACACTCACTACGTTGTCCCGCGGTACCGGCCGGATCTTCGCGGCGGGCCCCACGGCAAAAGCGCGCAGCAGATTCTCGGTGGTCCGGGTGACGAAGGCGCGCGTCCGGCCGTCCATACCGTGATCGCGTCCGTCGTCACGCGTCCCGGCCATGAGGGCCTCGACCCACCGCATCGTTCCGGAGGAGAAGACTCCGGCGCCGCTCGGCACGGTGTAGTAGGCGGAGTCCGCGTGGCTGCGCCGGCCGTTGCAGACCAGCGGGGAGTGCGCCAGGATCTCCAGCCGCGCGGGCGTGGGCGCCTCCGGCGTGACCCGGTCGTACTCCACCCCGACGAGGTGGTCGAAGGCCGCGCCGGGCCGCACTCCCGTTCCGGCGAAGAGCCAGTGGTCCGCGCTGTGGACGACGTACGGCGCGTCCGTGGGATAGCCCTCGTAGAAGACGCCGGTCAGTGCGGACTCCGGGTCGGCGGACGGCGGTTGGCGGAAGTCGTGGGTCGGCAGGCCCCGGTGTGGACCGGCGAAGTGCGGATCGTCCCGGTAGGAGGTCTTGTAGCAGACCACGGTGCGCAGGGCGCCGGACGGCCCCGGCTCCAGCCTGACCCGGCGGAAACAGGCGTTGGCCCCGAGGAAGGCCAGGTTGGTGCCGGCATCGCGGGCCCGGGTGACGTGCTGCCGCTGCTGCGGGGTCCAGTACTCGTCGTGGCCGGGCGAGAGCGCCGCCGTGGCGCCCCGCAGCGCCGACGGGGTGCGGTGGACGTCCAGGCCGGTGGTGTAGGCCAGCGGGAGGCCGAGCCGTTCCGCGAGGACCACCAGCGCCCGCTCGTAGACCAGGAACTTCCCGGCACCGTTGGTGTCGTACGGCCGGTCGAAGCTGACCGCCAGCGACCGCGTCCCATAGGCGCCGTCCGCACCCCGGTAGAGGCTGTAGCCGCCCCATGCGTTGTACGCCTGCCAGGTCGTCACCGCATGCATCAGCACCGTCCGGCCCGCGGCCTGCGCCGAGCGGACGATCAGCGGGACGTACCGCTGGTGCCCGTGCTCGGCGTCCAGCCGGAGCAGATAGGCGCCCGGCGGCCAGCCGTCGGTGCGTACCCCGAGGCTGTGCTGCCAGTCCGCCCGTACGCTGCGGGTCCCGGGCAGCAGCCGCGGGGGGCGCTGGCGCCGCCCGGCGACCCGCGCCGAACGCCAGACCAGCCGGGCCTGGGCCCCTCGGTACCACCCGACCCGGTAGGCCGCAACACGGAAGCCGGGTGCGGTGGTCGAGACGTACAGCCCGAACTCCTCGCCCGGCAGGACGCTCACCTTGTCGGTGTAGCCCTGGACGGCGTCGGGTGGACCGGCCGAACGAATCCGCCAGTCGGGGTCCCCCGGCCGGTCCCGCTCCGCGGCCAGGTCCGGCTGATCGCCACCGGTGGGGCCGGCGCCGGGCTCCCCTGACGTGGAGTCACAGCCGGCGGTCACCCCGACGGCGAGACCGGCGGCCCCTACGGCGGCGGCCCCGAGAAATCGCCTGCGGCCCAGGCCGGCGGGGATGCCGGTGCCGGCGGGGTTACCGGTGCCGTCCGGGCGGCCGGGGCCGGTCGGGCATCCGGGGGCCTCAGGACAGGGGCGGCCGGCGCCGTCCGCGCAGCCTGCACCGCCGCATTCCCTGGCGCCGCACTCCCCGGCGCCGCATTCCCTGCCGCCCCGGCACTGATCACCATGCTGTGGGTCGTCGCCCATCGCGCTGCTCCCGTGCGCACCCTTCCCACCGAGCCGTCGGGACGATCCTCTGCCGACCCGCGCCGCCGCACGACCCCAGGAGGCCCGAATGCGGGTACGGCGGCCTCCGGGACCGCAGACCGGAGGCGGCCACGGCTCACCCCACCCGATCGTCTACAGTCGTGTAGACAAAAGCTGGGCAGTGGCCACCGACCACGCGTGGCCGGCTGAACAGCGCCCGAAATGCACAAGGTTGCCGATACGGCGCAGCGCGCCGGAAGGGCGGACAGGCGATGGCGCAGTCGAGCAGCGAGGCGCTGGCACGGCCCGCGGGCGAGGGATGGTCCCACACCTCCTTGCCCGAGGGTGGACACGGACCGGGCTGGAGCAAGGTACCGCAGGTCACGGCCCTGTTCTGGGGAGTGAAGGTACTCACCACAGGCATGGGCGAAACGGCCTCGGACTACCTCGGCCGGACGCTCGGACCGATACCGGCCGGCAGCCTCGGACTGGCCGGTCTGGTGACCCTGCTGATCCTCCAGTTCCGGACCACCCGCTACCGGCCCTGGATCTACTGGTCCGCCATCGTCATGGTCAGCGTCTTCGGCACGATGGCCGCCGATGTCGTGCACGTCGTGGCCGGCATCCCGTACACGGTCTCGGTCATCGCCTTCTCCGCCGCGCTGGCCGCGATCCTGGCGGCCTGGTACGGCTCCGAGGGAACGCTGTCCATCCACAGCATCCGCACCCGCCGCCGCGAGACGTTCTACTGGGCGACCGTGCTCGCCACCTTCGCCCTCGGCACCGCGGTCGGCGACCTCACCGCGGGCACCCTGCACTGGGGCTACCTGCCCTCCGCCCTCCTGTTCACCGCCCTCATCGCGGTGCCCGCCCTGTCCGGACGCTTCCTCGGACTCAACGCCGTCGCCGCCTTCTGGTGGGCATACGTGCTGACCCGCCCCCTCGGGGCCTCGTTCGCCGACTGGATGGGCGTCTCCCCCTCCCGCGGCGGCCTCGGCTGGGGAACGGGACCGGTCACCCTCACCCTCATCGTCCCGATCATCCTCCTCGTGGGATACCTGGCGATCAGCCACAAGGACACCCCGGCCGAGCAGCAGGCCATGGGCACCACCGCCGCCTGAGGCGGAACGGCCGCGGACTGCGCCGCGCGCCCACCACCGGCCCAAGCACCGGCGCCACCGCCTCGGCCGCCGACCTCAGGAATCCAACAACACAGGTGCCAGCTCCCGCAGTTGGTCCAGCCCCAGGCCGCGGTCCGCCACCAGGGGCTGGACGGCGACATGGTCCGCTCCGGCGTCGTGGTGTTCCTGCACGCGCCGCCGGATGGCGTCCACGTCACCCCACGCCACGATCGCGTCCACCAGCCGGTCGCTGCCGCCGTCGGCGAAGTCCTCGTCCCCGAAGCCGAGTCGGCGCAGGTTGCCGGTGTAGTTCGGCAGCTGGAGATAGAGGCGCGTGTGGTGTTCGCGGGCCAGGGAGCGGGCCGTCGCGGGATCGGACTCCAGCAGCACGGCCTGTTCGGGCGCGAGCAGCGGTCCGGTACCGAGGATCTCCCGGGCGCGGGCGGTGTGCTCGGGAGTGACGAAATACGGGTGGGCGCCGGCCGCCCGGTCCCGCGCCAGCTCCAGCATCTTCGGGCCGAGCGCCGCCAGCACACGGGCGGGCGGGGGATCGGCCACCGGCCCCGCGTACGGCGCGGCGTCCATCGCGTCCAGATACTCGCGCATGGCCGCGAGCGGCTTGGCGAAGGCGTGGCCGCGCGCACCGACGATCGGGGCGTGGCTCGCCCCCAGCCCGAGCAGGAAGCGTCCGTCGTACGCCTCGGCCAGGGTCTGTGCGGCGGTGTGCGCGGCGGAGGCGTCCCGTACCCAGATGTTGGCGATGCCGGTGGCGACCGTGATCCGCTCCGTCGCGGCCAGCAGCAGCGTGGCCTGGCTCATCGACTCGGTGGCCGGCGTCTCACCGAACCACAGTGCGCCGTAACCCAGTTGCTCGATCTCGGCCGCCGCCTGACGCGCGACGGCGGCCGGCACCTGACCAAGTCCGCCGTGCCAGACACCGACCCGACCGATCCGGGCAGCGAGAGCGTGTTGCGGCATCGTTCCTCCATGGGCTGAGGGGGGCGAGCGCCGCGCGCCTCGGGACGGCGTACGGGGCTTCTTCTTGATCACAGCACGGCGGAGCAGCCCGGCATTCCCCGGTCACCGATCGAGTGAGCCCATCGGGTGAACCACATGGCGAAGCGGCCGCCCTTCCGGAGAAGGACGGCCGCTCGGCGCTGTCGGATCAACGTGGCGTCAGCCCTCGACGCCCAGCTTCTCAAGGCTGTGCCGCATTATTCCTTCGCGCCGAGGCGCTCAAGAATGAGCTCGCGTACGCGGGCCGCGTCCGCCTGGCCGCGGGTGGCCTTCATGACCGCGCCGACCAGGGCGCCGGCCGCGGCCACCTTGCCGCCGCGGATCTTGTCGGCGATAGCGGCGTTGGCGGCAATGGCCTCGTCGACGGCGGTGCCCAGGGCGCCCTCGTCGGAGACGACCTTCAGGCCGCGCTTCTCGACGACGGTGTCCGGGTCGCCCTCTCCGGCCAGCACGCCCTCGATGGTCTGGCGGGCCAGCTTGTCGTTGAGCGAGCCGTCGGCGACGAGTGCGGCGACCCGGGCGACCTGCACGGGGGTGATCGGCAGGGCGGCCAGGTCGATGCCGTCCTCGTTGGCGCGGCGGGCCAGCTCGCCCATCCACCACTTACGGGCCGAGGCGGAGTCCGCGCCGGCGTCGACGGTGGCGGTGATGAGGTCGACCGCGCCCGCGTTGAGGATCGACTGCATATCGTGAGCGGAGATGCCCCACTCCTCGCGCAGCCGGTTGCGGCGCACCCGCGGCAGCTCGGGGAGCGCGGCCCGCAGTTCCTCGACCCACTCGCGGGAGGGGGCCACCGGCACCAGGTCCGGCTCGGGGAAGTAGCGGTAGTCCTCGGCCTCTTCCTTGACCCGGCCCGGCGTCGTGGAGCCGTCCTCCTCGTGGAAGTGCCGGGTCTCCTGGATGATCGTGCCGCCGGAGGAGAGCACCGCGGCGTGCCGCTGGATCTCGAAGCGGGCCGCCCGCTCCACGGAGCGCAGCGAGTTGACGTTCTTGGTCTCCGAACGCGTACCGAACTTCTCGGTGCCCTTGGGACGCAGCGACAGGTTCACGTCGCAGCGCATCTGGCCCTGTTCCATCCGGGCCTCGGAGACGTCCAGCGCCTTGATGAGCTCGCGCAGTTCGGCGACGTACGCCTTGGCGACCTCGGGAGCCCGCTCGCCCGCACCCTCGATCGGCTTGGTGACGATCTCGATGAGCGGGATGCCGGCGCGGTTGTAGTCCAGGAGGGAGTGCCGGGCGCCGTGGATCCGGCCGGTGGCACCGCCGATGTGGGTGGACTTGCCGGTGTCCTCCTCCATGTGCGCGCGCTCGATGTGCACCCGGAAGATCTCGCCGTCCTCCAGCTGTACGTCGAGGTAGCCGTCGAAGGCGATCGGCTCGTCGTACTGGGAGGTCTGGAAGTTCTTCGGCATGTCCGGATAGAAGTAGTTCTTCCGGGCGAAGCGGCACCATTCGGCGATCGAGCAGTTCAGGGCCAGGCCGATCTTGACCGCGGACTCGACACCGGTCGCGTTGACGACCGGCAGCGAGCCGGGCAGGCCCAGGCAGGTGGGGCAGGTCTGCGAGTTGGCGTCCGCGCCGAGAGCCGTGGAACACCCGCAGAACATCTTGGTGTTGGTGCCGAGCTCGACATGGACCTCCAGGCCCATGACGGGGTCGTACGTCGCGAGGGCGTCCTCGTACGACACCAGGTCAGTGACAGTCACGGTGAAACTTTCCCTCTCAGCCCAGCAGGACGTCGTCGTCGCCCAGGCGCTTCAGTTCGCGGTAGAGGATCGCCAGGCCGGTGACGATCGCCGCGGCCGAAACGGCTGCATCGATCAGGCGGAGCGTGTCGTTCTCCTTGCGGGCCAGCTTGGCCTGCTTGGCGACGCTGATGGCGCCGAACGCGGTGCTGCCGATCGACAGGTACAGACCGGACTTGGACTTCTTGAAGTTTTTGGCCTTCTTGGTCATGGCGGTCACAGTGCAGGTGCCTCCTCGAGCAGCGGATGACCCCACTTGGCGGTGAACGCGGCCTCGACCGCGGCACCGACCTTGTAGAGCCGGTCGTCGGCCATGGCAGGGGCGATGATCTGCAGGCCCACCGGCATCCCGTCCTCGGGAGCCAGGCCGCAGGGCAGCGACATGGCCGCGTTGCCTGCCAGGTTGGTGGGGATCGTGCACAGGTCGGCGAGGTACATCGCCATCGGGTCGTCGGCGCGCTCGCCGATCGGGAAGGCGGTGGTCGGCGTGGTCGGCGAAACGATCACGTCGACCTGTTCGAAGGCCTTCTCGAAGTCGCGGGTGATCAGCGTCCGCACCTTCTGGGCGGAGCCGTAGTACGCGTCGTAGTAGCCGGAGCTGAGCGCGTACGTGCCGAGCATGATCCGGCGCTTGACCTCGGGGCCGAAGCCGGCCTCACGGGTCAGGGCGGTGACGTCCTCGGCGGACTTGCTGCCGTCGTCGCCGACCCGCAGGCCGTAGCGCATGGCGTCGAAGCGGGCCAGGTTGGAGGAGCACTCCGAGGGCGCGATCAGGTAGTACGCGGACAGCGCCAGGTCGAAGGACGGGCAGTCCAGCTCGACGATCTCGGCGCCCAGCTCCTTCAGCAGCGCGACGGACTCGTCGAAGCGCTGGATGACACCGGCCTGGTAGCCCTCGCCGCGGAACTGCTTGACGACGCCGACGCGCATGCCCTCGACGCTGCCGTTGCGGGCCGCCTCGACGACCGGCGGGACCGGCGCGTCGATGGAGGTGGAGTCCAGCGGGTCGTGGCCGGCGATGACCTCGTGCAGCAGCGCCGCGTCCAGGACCGTACGGGCACAGGGGCCGCCCTGGTCCAGGGAGCTGGAGAAGGCCACCATGCCGTAGCGGGAGACGCCGCCGTAGGTGGGCTTGACGCCGACCGTGCCGGTGACGGACGCGGGCTGGCGGATGGAGCCGCCGGTGTCCGTGCCGATGGCGAGCGGGGCCTCATAGGAGGCGAGGGCGGCGCTGGAGCCGCCACCGGAGCCGCCGGGGATCTTGGTCAGGTCCCAGGGGTTGCCGGTCGGCCCGTAGGCGCTGTTCTCCGTCGACGACCCCATGGCGAACTCGTCCATGTTGGTCTTGCCGAGGATGACGACGTCGGCGGCCTTGAGCTTCTTGGTGAGCGTGGCGTCGTAGGGCGGGAGCCAGCCTTCGAGGATCTTCGAACCGACGGTGGTGGGAATCCCCTCCGTCGTGAAGATGTCCTTGAGCGCGAGCGGGACACCGGCCAGCGGGCCGAGCTTCTCGCCGCGGGCCTTCTTCTCGTCCACGGCGCGGGCCTGGGCCAGCGCGCCCTCGCGGTCGACGTGCAGGAAGGCGTGCACCTTCTCGTCGACGGCCTCGATACGGGCCAGATGGGCCTCGGTCACCTCGACGGCGGTGACCTCACCGGCGGCGATCTTCGCCGCGATCTCGGCGGCGGTGAGCTTGATCAGGTCTGCCATGTCGGTCACTCCTCCCCCAGGATCTGCGGCACCTTGAAACGCTGCTGCTCCTGGGCCGGGGCGCCGGAGAGCGCCTGCTCGGGGGTCAGCGACGGACGGACCTCGTCCGGCCGCATGACGTTGGTCAGGGGCAGCGGGTGGGAGGTCGGCGGTACGTCTTGGTCGGCGACCTCGGAGACGCGGGCGACCGCGCCGATGATGTCGTCGAGCTGTCCGGCGAAGTGGTCGAGCTCTTCGGCCTTCAGCTCCAGACGTGCCAGCCGGGCGAGGTGGGCGACCTCCTCGCGCGTGATGCCAGGCATGCAGCGATCCTCTGCTGGGTTCTCGGAGTGTTCTTGGCTGTAGCTGTATATGCGGACCCAATCCTATGGCGTCCCGCAACGGAATCGCGCAGGCCTTTCCGCGGGGGCACCGGGGGCCCGCCGCCGCAGGCCGTCGGCGGCCGGCGGCGGGTGGCAGAGCGTGGCGGCGGGTGGCGGGTCGCGACCGGCGGCCGTCGTCCGGCGCCCCGGCGCCCTTCGTCCGGGGCCGTCGTCCGGGGCCGTCGTCCGGGGCCGTCGTCCGGGGCCGTCGTCCGACGGACCGGTCAGTGGTCGTCGGACGACGGGCCGCCGGGGCGGTGATCTCCGTTGGCCTCGGGATCGTCGCGGGCCGGCTCGGAGGTTTCGGGACCGTCGTGGGCGGGCTCGCTGGACCGGTCGCCCCGACGGGGCGGGAGCTGCGGCACCGGGTGCGGTGCCGGAGCCTCCGCGGGGGCTTCCCCGGGGGGTTCCACGGGGTCTTCTTCGGGGCCTTCTTCTTGGTCTTCTTCGGGGCCTTCTTCTTGGTCTTCGTCAGGGTCTTCTTCGGAGCGGGGACACGGGACGGCCGGTGGCCGGGTCAGTTCAGGACCTGTCCCGAAGGGCGCTCGGCGGCCTTCTCCGCCGCCAGGGCGGCCGTCTCCGATTCACGCTGCCAGCCGCGCTCACCGCGGGCTCTGAGCCAGGCCGTGGTTTCGTCCGGTGGCATCGCGGCGGCCACCAGCCAGCCCTGTACGGCGTCACAGCCGAGGTCGCGCAGCCGCTCCCAGGTCTCGTCGTCCTCGACGCCCTCCGCGACGACCAGGAGGCCGAGGGAGTGGGCGAGGTCGAGGGTGCAGCGGACGATCTCGGCGTCCTCGGTGTCGACCGCCAGCCGGGCGACGAAGGAGCGGTCGATCTTCAGCTCGCTGACCGGGAGGCGCCGCAGATGGACCAGGGAGGAGTAGCCGGTGCCGAAGTCGTCGAGGGACATCTTCACGCCGTGCGCGGTGAGCCCGGCAAGGGTGTCGGCCGCCCGCTGCGGGTCCTCCAGGAGGACGTGCTCGGTTATCTCCAGTTGGAGGGCGCCCGGTGGGACGCGGTGCCGGGCGAGTCGCGCGGCGACCGCTCCGGCGAAACCCGGGGAGTGCACGTCGCGCGGGGAGACATTGACGGCGACCGGAACCTCCAGGCCCATCGCGCGCCAGCGCGCCACCTGGGCGAGGGCGGTCTCCAGGACGTACTCGGTCAGCCGCGGCATCAGCCCGGAGGACTCGGCGATGGCGATGAACTCGTCCGGTGGGACCCTGCCGCGGTCCGGGTGGACCCAGCGGACCAGTGCCTCCAGCCCGGCGACATGGCCGTCGAAGCCGACCTTGGGCTGGTAGTGCAGCTCGACGTCGCCCGCGTCCAGGGCGCGCCGCAGATCGCCCAACAGGCCGAGCCGGTCGGGGGTGTTGCCGTCCCGCTTGGCCTCGTAGAGCTCGACGCCGCTGCGGTCGCGCTTGGCCTGGTACATCGCCACATCGGCGCGGCGCAGCAGGCCTTCGGCGTCGAGGGCGTGGTCGGGGAAGACCGCGACCCCCGCACTGGCTTCGAGCACGAGCGTCAGCCCGTCGAGATCCAGCGGTGAGCCGAGGGCGGCGACGAGATGGCGGGCCGCCCGCTGGGAGCTGGTGAGGGAGTCGGTGGTGGGCAGCAGGACGGCGAACTCGTCGCCGCCGAGCCGGGCCGCCTCGGCGCCGCGCGGGAGGGCGTGCCGCAGCCGTTCCGCGATCTGCAGCAGCAGCCGGTCGCCGGCGAGGTGGCCGAGGGTGTCATTGACGGAGCGGAAGCGGTCCAGGTCGATGAGGACCAGCGCAGAGCGGGCGCCGACGCGTTCGGCGTCGTCCAGCGCGGTCCAGGTGCGCTCCAGCAGCCACTGGCGGTTGGGCAGGCCGGTGAGCGGGTCGCGCAGTTGCTCCTCGGCGCGGGCGCGGGCTATCCACAGGGTGGAGTCCAGCGCGATCAGCGGGATCGCGAACAGCGGCAGCAGCAGCGGGGCGTGCACGGCGCAGACGGCGATCAGCGGGGAGATCCCGAGCAGGGCGATGCCGACGAGTGCCTGTCGTACGACGGCCGTTCGGGGGATGGCGGGCAGCTGCCCGGTGCGCGGGGTGAGGCTGAGCCAGAGCAGGCCGCGGCTGACGGCGAGATAGCCGGCGGCGGTGACCACGACCTCGGGGAGGACGGAGAGGTTCCAGGCCGGCGGGGACCACGGATGGCGGACGCTGGAGGCCACGCCGAACGCGGCGAGGCCGAGCGCCGCGGCGCCGATGCCGAGGATGTCCACGGCGCCGTGCACCACGGCCTGCCGCCAGCGGTGGCGCCGGGCGGCGCCGACGAGGACGACGACGGAGAGGCTGACGAGGGTGGCGGGCACCCAGCCGAACAGCAGCAGGACTGCGAGGGCGAGCGCGGCGCCGGAGCCCGTGCCGCCCCACCAGCGGTCCCGGCCGAGGGCGACCAGATGGCCCACGATGATGCCGGTGAGGACCGCCAGCGACCAGCCTATGGAGCCGCCGGGGAACAGCGCGTCACCTTCGCCGAGGTTCACGAGGACGCCCGTGGCGAGCGCGAGGCCCGCCACGGTGACGATGGTCCCGGGCAGCGCGGGCACGACGAGCCGCCGGAGCCGCGACGCCGGAGCGGCGCTGTCGGTCGGTTTCATTCCGATCCCTCTCACAGCCGGCTGTGCCCGCGCCACGGCAGGCGCACTCCTCAACAGTAGGCCGCGGAAGGCCGCCGCGGGCAGCGATCGGTGACGGTTGCCCGAATGCGACCAGGCGTCGCGGATCAATCTGGTATGCGCCGATGGGGTGACACCTCACTCCTCTTCAGGCGGAGTGACAGCTACCGCTCGTGCTGCGTCCGGACCCTGTTCCAGCAGCACCGCGAAGCCATCATCGTCCAGCACGGGGACCTTCAACTGCATGGCCTTGTCGTACTTCGAACCCGGGTTGTCGCCCACCACTACGAATCCGGTCTTCTTCGAAACGGAACCGGTCACCTTCGCTCCGAGGTTCTGGAGGGCCTCTTTCGCGCCATCTCTGGTGTGTGACTGAAGTGTGCCCGTTACGACGACGGTGACGCCTTCCAGGGGCCGCGGGCCCTCCTCACCCGTTTGCTCCTCCTCCATCCGGACACCGGCGGCCCGCCAGCTCTCGATGATCTGCTGGTGCCAGTCCACGGCGAACCACTGCTTGAGCGAGGCGGCGATGGTGGCCCCGACGCCGTCGACGGCGGCGAGTTCGGTCTCGTCGGCGTCCCTGATGCGGTCGATCGAGCGGAACTCCCGCGCCAGCGCCTCGGCGGCCACCGGGCCCACGTGCCGGATCGACAGACCGGTAAGGATCCTGGCCAGCGGGCGTTGCTTGGCCGCCTGGATGTTCTCCAGCATGGCCAGGGCGTTCTTCTTCGGCTCGCCCTTTTGATTGGCGAAAAAGGTGACAACCTTTTCCTCGCCGGTCTTCGGATCGCGCTTGGGCAGGCCCGAATCCGGGTCCAGGACATAGGACTTGATGGGCAGCAGCTGCTCGATGGAGAGGCCGAAAAGATCGCCCTCGTCCCTCAGCGGCGGCTCCGCGGGCTCCAGCGGCTGGCTGAGCGCGGTCGCCGCGACATAGCCGAAGTTCTCGATGTCCAGGCACTTGCGGCCGGCGAGGTAGAACAGCCGCTCACGGATCTGGGCGGGGCAGGCACGGGCGTTGGGGCACCGCAGGTCGACATCGCCCTCCTTGGCGGGCTGCAGCGCGGTGCCGCACTCGGGGCACTCGGCCGGCATCACGAACTCCCGCTCGCTGCCGTCCCGCAGATCGACGACCGGTCCCAGGATCTCCGGAATGACGTCGCCGGCCTTGCGGATCACGACGGTGTCGCCGATGAACACGCCCTTGGCCTTGACCACGTCCTGGTTGTGCAGGGTCGCGAACTCCACCTCGGAGCCGGCCACCGTCACCGGCTCCACCACGGCATACGGCGTGACGCGTCCCGTTCGGCCGACGCCCACGCGGATGTCGACCAGCTTGGTGTTGACCTCCTCCGGCGGGTACTTCCAGGCGATCGCCCAGCGCGGCGCGCGCGAGGTCGAGCCCAGCCGCCCCTGGAGCCGGATCTCGTCCAGCTTGACGACGACACCGTCGATCTCGTGCTCGACGGCCGTACGGCGGGTTTCGGCGTCGCCGTAATGGGCGATGAACTCGCGGACCGCCGCCAGGGAGTCGACGACCTTGTTGTGCGCGGCCGTCGGCAGGCCCCACTCCTTGAGCAGGTCGTAGGCCTGCGACTGACGGTCGATCACCAGGCCGTCGCGGGCGCCGACGCCATGGACGACCATGTGCAGCGGGCGACTGGCGGTGATCTTGGGATCCTTCTGCCGCAGCGAACCGGCCGCGGCGTTACGGGGGTTGGCGAACGGCGGCTTGCCGTCGGCGACCAGGCGCTCGTTGAGCTCCAGGAACTTCTCCATCGGGAAGTAGACCTCCCCGCGCACCTCGACCAGATCCGGGATCCGGTCGCCCTTCAGACGGTGCGGGATCTCCGCGATCGTGCGGACGTTGGGGGTGATGTCCTCGCCCGTACGGCCGTCCCCGCGGGTGGCGGCGCGGGTCAGCCGGCCGTGCTCGTAGGTGAGGTTGACCGCGAGGCCGTCGACCTTCAGCTCGCACAGGAAGTGATAGCCGGCGCTCCGGGGGTCGCCGCCCAGCTCACCGGCGATCCGCTCGGCCCAGCCGGCCAACTCCTCGTCGTCGAAGGCGTTGTCGAGCGAGAGCATCCGCTCGCGGTGCTCGACCTCGGTGAACTCCGTGGCGTACGCACCGGCGACCTTCTGGGTCGGTGAATCGGGGGTGCGCAGCGCGGGGTGCTCGTCCTCCAGGGCCTCCAGGGAGCGCAGCAGCCTGTCGAACTCCGCGTCGCTGACGACCGGGGCGTCCTTCACGTAATACCGGAAGCGGTGCTCCTCGATCTGCTCAGCGAGCTGCGCGTGCTTCTCCCGCGCCGCCGCGGGCACGTCGGATCCCGCTGCGTGCTGTTCGCCAGCCACCGTCTTGTCCTCCCGTGGTCCTTGAGTGCGGTCACTCAGGGTTGTCTGCGAGTGATCTCGCCGCCCGGACGCAGTGGGCGAGGGCCGAGCGGGCATAAGCGGGCGAAGCGCCCGCGAGCCCGCAGGACGGAGTGATCACCACGGACTCGCTGAGAGTCCCCGGCGTCAGCCCCAGCCTGCGCCACAGCGTCCTGACACCCATGACGCTACCGGCAGGGTCTGACAATGGGCCGTCCACGCCCGGCACCACGCCTGCGAACAGCGTCGTCCCGCCCTCGACGGCCTCCCCGACCGCCTCCTCCTCACGCTCGGTGAGCAGCGAGAAATCGAACGAGATGCCCGCGACGCCGGCCCGCCGCAGCAGCCCGAAGGGCACCTCGGGGGCGCACGAGTGGACGACCACGGGGCCGCCCTCCGTCACCCCGACAAGATCACGCAGCGCGCCCTCGACGACCGCCCGGTCGACGGCACGGTAGGTCCGGTACCCGCTGGCGGTCTTCACCCGACCCTGGAGCACCGCCGTCAGCGACGGTTCGTCGAGCTGGAGCACGACCCGGGCGCCCGGCACCCGGCGCCGTACGTCCGCGAGATGGCCGCGCAGCCCCTCCGCCAGGGACGCGGCAAGATCCCGGCAGGCACCGGGGTCGCCGACCGCCGCCTCGCCGCCGCGCAGTTCCAGCGCGGTGGCCAGGGTCCACGGGCCGACCGCGGAGACCTTCAGCGGCCCCTCGTACCCCTGGGTGAACTCCTCCAGGGCATCGAGGTCCTCCCCGAGCCAGGAGTGGGCGCGCCGGGTGTCGCGGCCCGGACGGTCGCTGACCCGCCAGCCGCTGGGCTCCACATGGCCGTAGACCTCGACGAGCATCCCCAGGGTCCGTCCGATCATGTCGGCGCCGGGCCCCCGGGCCGGGAGTTCGGGCAGGTAGGGGAAGGCCTCCAGCGACCCGGTGACGGTCTTCGCCGCCTCTCGTGCGTCACCGCCCGGCATCGACCCGATCCCGGTCGCCGCACCCGCGGCCCACTTCTGCGTGCTGTTCTCACTCACCCAGGCAGGGTATGCGTCGGCGGGGTGGTGGGGGGTGTGGTGGGG
>NZ_SDIG01000144.1:0-17371 GCF_004122755.1 Streptomyces sp. TM32 | reverse complement strand
CCCCGGGCACCCCCACCCCCGCACCGGCCGCTTCTCCGGCCTCCGCCGTCTCTCCCTCAGCGGCCCCCTCGCGCTCATCCGATGCCGCACCGACGCTGGAGGACGTCTTCCGGGACGTCGCCGGCAGCGGCCTCGACGAGCAGTCTGGAGACTTCCGCGATGTCCGAAGCACCCGCCGCACCGCACACCGCGTCGGCTGAGCCGGCCACCGGCGCCGGCCGGCTGGACCTGCTGCTGGTCCCACCGCGCGCCCGCGCCGGCTGGCAGGTGCTGCCCGCCAGGGTCGTCGCGATGTGCGTGGTCGAGCTGCAGAAGCTGCGTCACGACCGGACCGAGCTGTACACCCGCGCGGTCCAGCCCGCCCTCTGGCTCCTGATCTTCGGTGAGACCTTCACCCGCATCAAGGCCATCCCGACCGGTGGCACCCCGTACATCGACTTCCTGGCGCCCGGCATCATCGCCCAGTCGGCCATGTTCATCGCGATCTTCTACGGCATCATGATCATCTGGGAGCGGGACGCCGGCATCCTCACCAAGCTGCTGGTCACACCGACCCCGCGGGCCGCCCTGATCGCCGGCAAGTCCTTTGCCGCCGGGGTCAAGGCGCTGATCCAGGCCGTCGTGGTGATCGTGTTCGCCGCGCTGCTCGGTGTGGCCATGACCTGGAATCCGCTGCGGCTGCTCGCCGTCGCCGTCGCCGTGGTCCTCGGCTCGGCCTTCTTCTCCTGCCTGTCCATGTCGATCGCCGGGATCGTGCTCACCCGCGACCGGCTGATGGGCATCGGCCAGGCCATCACCATGCCGCTGTTCTTCGCTTCCAACGCCCTCTACCCGGTGTCGGTCATGCCCGGCTGGCTCCAGACGGTCAGCAAGATCAACCCGCTGAGCTACCAGGTCGATGCCCTCCGCGGCCTCCTCCTGGGCACCCACGCCCATCTGGCCCTGGACTTCACCGTCCTGACGGCCGCCGCCGCACTGGGCATCGCCGCCGCCGCGTCACTCCTGGGCCGCCTGGCGCGCTGAGCGCCGCGCCGTCCGGAGCGCCGGATGTCCGAGCTGCCCGAGAGAGCCCGGCAGGGGCGGGCGAGGGTGAGAAGGAGTCGGTCCCGTGGTGCGGACGGCGAGGCGATCCTGTACTGAGGGGCCGTCAAAGTACTCCGTCAGGTACCGACGTCGGAGCGTGCCGTGGGCGCTTCAGCAGGGACCCCCGCAGCGGCCGCGCGGGACGGCCCACCCGGCGGCACCTGGCGGTTCACGGCGGTCTCCCGGCGCCAAAACAGTCCGGTCATCCGGTATTCTCTGCCGCCGTCCGGGAGGAAATCCGCTTCACCGGAGCAGCATTTCGCCCGGGTAAAGAGTGGATAAAAGCAACGTGCGTTTCTTCAAGTACCCTATGGCGCCCTGCATATGGGGAATCACCTAGCCGGGGCTCTGGCAGGGTGAAGGGGGCGGCATCGGCGGAGAAGTGTGCCGGTGCCACGCCGCGGGCTTTCGTCGGGCTTCCTGAAAAACTATCGGCAGTCGTCGTTCGTCCATTCTTTCCTTCGGGAACTGGTCGTCGGTCAGCCGGTGCCGGAATTCCCGTAGGCGGGAAGTCACCGCGCATCCGTGCTCAGCCACCGGAGGAATAAGTGAGGGCGACCGAGCCGCAGTTCGCGGTTCCGTGCGGCCGTCACGGCACCGGTGTGCGAGCCTGCGGCTCTCCCCGATGCCTCCCTTCCCGGCTTGACGTGTCGTTAGGACGTACGGGGCCGCAGGCCGTGGTGCGCGATGCCGGCCCCCCGCTCCTTCCCTGCTCACGAGCTCCACCGGCTGCGCCGTCCCCCCGAATAGGTGCCGCCTCGTCGGGCGTCACCCGCCTTCCCGTGTCGTGTGACCGAGCCACGACTTCCGCCGGTTCCCAGGAGTTTGACAATGCAACGAGCCGACGCATCCGCCTCGACGGCACTTCGGCCCTATATCAAGGCCCACTACCACTTCCAGTTCTTGAGCGCCGCCTTTCGCTTCGGCCTCTTCGAGATCCTCGAAAGGGATCCGGGGCTGACGGTCAAGGACATCGCGCTGCGGCTGGGGCTGAACGAGCAGCCCACCCGTATCCTGCTGCTGGGCTGCACCGCCACCGGACTTCTGCACAAGGACGGTGACGGATACCACAACACCGCGCTCACCCGCCCCCTCGCGGAAAACCTCGACCAGGCACCGGCCGCATATATTCCGTGGGAGAGCCAGGGTATTTACCGGGCCATCGGCTGGTTCGCCGAAGCGCTCGACCAGGACTCGAATGTCGGTCTGCAACGGGAAATTCCGGGAACGGCGCCGACGCTCTACGGGCGGCTCGCCGAGAACCCGGAGCTGGAATCGGCCTTCCACACCATGATGGGCTCGGTGAGCCAACTGGTCGCCGAGGAGATCGCGGAGCGGATCGATCTGTCGGGCCATCGGCATCTGCTCGACGTGGGCGGCGGCACCGCCATCAACGCGGCGAATCTGGCGCGGAAGTGGCCGCACCTCCGGATCACGATCGGCGATCTGCCCTCGATCGCGGCGCTCGCGGAGGAAAAGGTCGAGGACCTGGGTCTGGCCGACCGGGTGGACGCGGTCAGCCTCGATGCCTTTCACGACGAGTTCCCGTCCGGACCCGACGCGGTGCTCTTCGCCCACTTCCTCGAAATCTGGTCGGCCGACCGCATCCGGGACCTGCTGGCCCGGGCCGCCCGACAACTCCCGTCGGGCGGTGGCCTGTTCGTGGTGACCCCCTACCAGAACGACGAGGAGACCGGCCCGGAGCGCTCCGCCTATCTCTCGGCGTACTTCCACACCATCGCCTCCGGGGAGGGCATGGTGTACACGCCCAAGGAGTACGAACAGTGGTTCACCGAGGCGGGCTTCGAGCCCACGCAGCGGGTGCTGCTCGGACCGGACGCCGTGGCGATCTGCGGCCGTAAGGTCTGATCCGCCCGCCTGCCGGGGACGAGTCCGACTCCGCCCGCCTGCCGGGGACGAGTCCGACTCCGCCCGCCCGTCTGCCGGGGCGGCACCGACCGGACGGCTTCCCCTCGCGCGGAACCCGTCACCACGTCGGCGCCGGCCCGGCCACCGGCGCAGGAAACACCGCTGACTCAGCCCTGCCAGGCCGCGACCACGGAGACGGCCTGCGCAGGGTTCAGCCGCGGATCGCAGAGGCTCGTGTACGCCTCGCCGACCCGGTCCGCCCCGGCCGGGTCCGCCACACACTCCGTGACCTCGTCGGGGGTGGCTTCGAGGTGGAGTCCGCCCGCGACGCCGCCCGCGGACTCCACCGCGCGCTGAAAGGCCCGCACCTCGTGGCCGACGGTCCGGACATGGCGGGTCTTCCGGCCGCAGGGCGCGGACACGGTGTTGCCGTGCATCGGGTCGCTGACCCAGATGACGGGGTGGCCCGCGCGCAGCACGGCCTGCACCAGCCGCGGCAGCCGGTCCGCGACGGCATCGGCGCCCATCCGGGCGATCAGGGTCAGCCGGCCCGGCTCCCGGTCCGGGTCGAGGACCTCGCACAGCGCCAGGAGTTCCTCCGGCGCCATCGCGGGCCCCACCTTGCACGCGACGGGGTTGACGACCTCGGACAGCAGGGCGACATGGGCCCCGTCCACCTGGCGGGTGCGCTCGCCGATCCAGGGGAAGTGCGTGGAGGCCAGCAGCAGGCCGCCGTCGTCGCACGGGCGGAGCTGCGGAAGCTCGTAGTCCAGGAGCAGCGCCTCGTGGCTGGTCCACACGGGGGCCTCCGGGACCGCCCCCGCGGGGCGCTGCCATCCCAGATGTCCCATGATCTCGTTGGCGGCCATGTAGCCGGTCAGCATCCGCAGCGGATCGGGCCGGCGGGCGGCCGGGTCGGCCTCCGGGCCGTTGACCATGTGGCCGCGGTAGACGGGCAGTTCCACGCCGTCCACGGTCTCGGTGGCCCGCGACCGCGGCTTGGCGAACTGGCCGGCGAGCCGGCCGACCCGGACGACGGGCCGGTGTGCGGCCATCTTCATCGTGCCGGCGAGCAGATCCAGCAGGGCGGCCTTGCGGTGCACGTCCCGCGCGGTGCTCTCCTCCGGGTCCTCGGCGCAGTCGCCGGCCTGGACGAGCTGTGCCCGGCCGAGGGCCACCTCGGCCAGGGCGGCACGCAGCGCGCGTACCTCCGCGGCGCCCACCAGCGGAGGCCGGGTGGCGAGCTCCCGCCGTACCTGGGCGAGCTGATCCAGGTGATGCCAATGCGGCTGCTGCCGGGCGGGTTTCTGCCGGATACCGAGCAGGGTGTCTTCCATCGGTGTCTCCCGTGCGTGGTGGATGAGGGGAGGCGGTGCCGGACGCGGCAGGCGGCGTCCGGCGCCCGCCTCGGAGAGTGGCCGCGCCGGCGGGTGTCGGGTGGTGCCGCCGGGGCGGGAACCGTCTCGCTGCTCCGGGCGGCGGGCGTGGGGTGGTCTCCCGGCGCGCGGGTGCGGGGCGGGTGGCGCGGTGGCGAGGAGGGGGCTCCGGTGCGTGCGTCGTCGCGCGCGAGGTGCCGGAGCCCCGTCGGTCGGAGAACAGGACGTCCGCCGGCCGAACGGCGGGTGGTGGCAGGTCAGGTGAGTTGGACGACGGCCTGGGCCGAACCCAGCACCTGCACGTCGTCGCAGCGGACGTCGAGGGCGACCCGGACCCGGCGCCCGTCGAGCTTCGCCGTCACCGTGCCCCGGATGTCCAGGCGGGCCCCGACGCCGTCGTCGGGGACCGGCACCGGCCGGGTGAAGCGCACGGCGACGTCGCACAGGGCGGCCGGGTCCCCGCTCCAGTCCGTGACCAGCCGCGCGGCGAGCGCCATGGTCAGCATGCCGTGCGCGAGGGCCGAGGGAAATCCGGCCTGTTGCGCCGAACGGTCGCTGAAATGCAGCGGGTTGAAGTCCCCGGCGGCGCCCGCGTACCGGACCAGGTCGGTCCGGGTGACGGGGACGGTCAGCGGCCCGAGCACGGTGCCCACCGCCACGGAGTCGTAGGCGCGGCCCGCGGTCATCGGCCGGTCTCCTTCTCGTCCGGGCCGCCGGCCGTGAACGTCATGAAGGTGTCCACGACGTGCTCCCCGCCGTCCGTGTGCACCTCACCCCGCATCCGCACCACGTCCCGCCCCGCCAGGCGCCGGACGGATTCCACGTGCAGGGTCACCGCGAGCCGGTCGCCCGCGCGCACCGGCCGGGTCGGCACGATCCGCTGGGCGGTGTGCACCAACGGGGCGTCCGCCAGCCCCCATTCGGGGCCGCTCAGCACCCGGCTGCTCGCGCGGTGCACCACCAGGAAGGGGAACGTGGCGGGCGCGATCACGTCGGCGTGGCCCAGGTCCCGCGCGGCGGCCGGGTCGCGGTGCGCGGGGCTGTCCGCGCCCACGGCCTCGGCGAATTCGCGGATCTTGGCACGACTGACCTCGTAGATCTCGGTGGGCGGGTGGATGTGCCCCGCCGCGGGACGGTCCGCTGCCATCAGTGGCCCCGATCGAGGGTGTGGGGGAGGGGCTGCGCGGCGGCGGTCCAGGCGGCCCGCCACGACCCGGACCGGGGTGCCGGCCCGGGGGCGGGCAGCCGGCCGGCGCCCACCCAGGCGGTCACCGGCCGGATGCCGTGCAGCGCGTTGACGCACCACACCTCGCGGCCCGCCAGGTCCGGCAGCCGGCAACGCCGCCGCCGGACCGGGACGTTCAGCGCCGCGGCCCGGTCCAGCACCCAGTCCCGGGTCACCCCCGGCAGGGTGGGCAGCTCCGGATCGACCGTGCACAGGGTGGCGTCCTCCCACCACAGCAGGCTCGTGGTCGCCCCTTCGAGCAGCAGCCCGTCCGGGGTGGTCAGCAGGGCCTCGCTGGCGCCCGCCCCGATGGCCTCGGCCCGCAGCGTGCCCAGAACCGTCAGATCGGGGCCCTTGCGGCGGGGCGCGCCGCGGGGGTCCGGGCGCCCGGACACCCACAGGCGCACCTCGTCGGTCCGCCGGGGCGCGGGGCGCACACGGAGGCCCAGACGGGGGGCGTGGGAGCCCTCCTGGGTGAGTTCCGCCCGGGGGAACCAGTCGCCCGACGCGGGCACCCGGCGCAGCTCCCGCTCCCAGAAGGCGTCCACGTCGGCCGCGGTCGGGCCCCCGGCCGCGGCCACGGACGCGGTGAACCGGTCCCGGTGCCGGTGCAGTTCCCGGCTGCGGCCGTCCTCCACCAGCCATGAGTCGGCGGCCAGCAGCGTGGGCGCCGGGCGCGGCGCCTCGGTGGCGGGGTTCACTGGGCGGCCCGGTCCTCGGTCAGCCGGCCCGGGAACGTCGTACCGAGGAGCCCGAGCAGCGGAGTCGCCTTCACCGCGGTCTCCTCGAACTCCTCCGCCGGGTCGGACAGCGCGGTGATCGCGCCGCCGACGCCGTACCGCACCCGGTCCGCGGTGACCACGGTGGTACGGATGGCGATGCTCAGATCCGCGGCCCCGGAGAGCGAGAAGTAGCCGAGGGCTCCGGAGTAGACGCCGCGTGGCCCCGCTTCGAGCTGATCGATGATCTGCATGGTGCGGACCTTGGGGGCACCGGTCATCGACCCGCCCGGGAAGGCGGCACGCACGCAGTCGACGGCCGTCCGGTCCGCCCGCAGGCGGGCGCGGACGGTGCTCACGAGCTGGTGGACGGAGGCGTAGCTCTCCACGTCGAAGATCGTGGGCACCTCGACCGAGCCGGCCTCCGCGCAGCGCGCCAGGTCGTTGCGGACCAGGTCGACGATCATCAGGTTCTCCGCGCGGTCCTTCTCGCTCGCCCGCAGGTCCTCGACGAGCATCCGGTCCTCGTCCGGGGTGGCGCCGCGGGGCCGGGTGCCCTTGATCGGCTTGGACTCGGCCTGCCCGTCCCGGCCCACGCGCAAGAACCGCTCGGGCGAGGTGCTCAGCACCGAGAGCCGGTCGAAGCGCAGCAGTGCGGAGAACGGGGTCGGACTCGTCCGGCGCAGGTAGCGGTAGCCGGCCCAGGGGTCCACCGCCCCCTTGGCCTCGATCATGTTGGTGAGGCACACCTCGTACGACTCGCCCACATGGATGGCCTGATGGCAGGCGCCGATCAGCGCCCGGTAGTGGTCGGCGGAGTGCCGCAGCTCGACGGGGATGCTGACCCCGACGGGCAGGTGCTCCCGCTCCGCCTCCTTGCCGGCCAGGGACGCCAGCCGCCCGGCGGTCGCGGTGAGCCAGTCACGGGCCGCGGCGGGGTCGTCCGCCGGTGCCAGGGCCAGCAGATGGGTGGTGGCGGTGGCGTGGTCGAAGACCACCGCGCGGTCGGCGAAGAGCAGCGCCGCGTCGGGGTCGGGGGAGAGGTGCGCGGGGTCCGCGCCGCACTCCGCCTTGAGCTCGTAGCCGAGGTAGCCGACCCAGCCGAGGGCGAAGTCGCAGGGGAGGTCCGGCAGGTCGGTCTCGATGCCGCGCAGGTCCTGGTCGAGCCAGTCCAGGAAAGGGGAGTGGTGCACGTCCTCGGCGCCGTCGGACCCGCGGACCGTGACGGTGCACTGCTCGACGTCGGCCAGGGCGACCCGGGCGAGCGGGCCGCGCGCGTCGCCGAGGACGGAGAAGCGGCCGAGCTCCCCGTCGGGCCGGCTGCTGTCCAGCCAGAAGGCGTGCTCGGTGCCGCGGAACAGCGCGTCGAACACGATCTCCGGGTCCCAGCGGGTGGGCAGCTGCTCGGCGTGCACCCGCAGCTGCCGGGGCGGCCGCGCCGGCTGCCCGCCGCCGGTCGCGGTGCGTTTGTCGGCCACCACCGGCAGCGCGGCGCGGCCCGGTCCGCCGGTGTGCCGCTCCGCCAGCCGGAAGAAGTTCGCGAGCAGCTCGTGCCCGTGCTCGGTGCAGATCGACTCCGGGTGGAACTGCACTCCCCACTGCGGCCGGTGCCGGTGGCGCAGCCCCATCAGGACGCCGTCGGACGCCCAGGCGGTGGCCTCCAGGTCGTCACTCAGCGCCGAGACCGCCAGGGAGTGGTAGCGCACCACCTCGAACGGCGAGGGCAGGCCGGCGAACAGGCCCTGGCCCATGTGGTGGACGCCGGAGAGCCGGCCGTGGCGCTCCTCGGGGGCGAGCGTGACGCGGCCGCCGTTCAGGTGCGCCAGGGCCTCGTGGCCGAGGCAGACACCCAGCAGCGGGACCGCGCCGTGCCGGATGAGGTCCGCGCAGATCCCCAGGTCGGTCTCGACCTCGGGAGTACCGGGACCGGGCGAGATGATGACGTTGTCGAACTCCGCCACATGCTTCAGCCGCCAGGCGGGGTCGTCGTTCTGCACGACGGTCGGCTCGTCGCCCGTCACCTCGGCGACATAGTGCGCCAGGTTGTAGGTGAACGAGTCGTAGTTGTCCACGATCAGCGTGCGCATGCGGTGTTTCCCCCAGGCCATCGGATCCGCGCCGAATTGCGTAACAGGCGTCAAGGTGCAGGAAATCAGGAAAGAAAAATGAGGGAGCACCGGCCCCTTCGACATCCGGGCCCTGCGGCGCTGGCAACCTCCAGTCCAGGTCACGATATCCCGGCGCACCTCGGTGTCGGCATACCTCTTTGGTGACATCCGATCGCCATTGAATGTCCCTGCCCCGAAGGCTAGTTTGAGGCGGTACCGAGGCCGATCCGGGGGGACCGGCGTTCATTCTCAGCTCTTCAGAATTCTGGAGCATCGATGATCACTGGGCAGGCGGCCGGACGATCCGGTGCGACCGCGGGCTCCCGGACGCCGCACACCGACTGGGTCGACGACGTGCTGTTGCACGGGCCCGCGCACGACATCTGCCTCGTGCTCGACGACGGGACCGACCGGCAGACCCTCCGCGCGTGTGTGAGGGACCGTCAAAAGCAGCTGGAGAACGAGGGGTTATGTCCGGGAGGCACCCTCGCGCTGCAGCTCCCGCCCTCGCTGGAGTACGTGGCGCTGCTGCTCGCCGGGTGGCGGCTCGGCGCCCAGGTGATCCTCCTGGACCACCGGCTGACCGAGGCGGAGACGGACCGGGCCGTCACCCACACCGATCCGCAGCTGTTCGTCTCGGCCCCGGAAGCGGCCAGCGCTCTGCGCGGCTTCCACCGGGTGACCCCGGAATTCACCCGGCGCCCCGAGGGCGGGCCGGCCCGCTCGGATCACGCGCTGGTCCAGCTGAGTTCCGGTTCGACCGGCCCGTCAAAGATGATCGGCAGGACGGCCGAGGATCTCGTCACGGAATTGCAAAGGTATTCCCGGCTCGACGGAATGCCGCAATCCGGCGAGCAATTGATGGTGCTCGGCTCGCTCTCGCACACCTGGGGCCTGGTCGGCGGGCTGCTGCACGGCCTGCATGCCGGGGCGCGGATCGTCCTGCCGGCGCGGACCTCGGTGCGCGGCATCCTCGCCACGGTCGCCGACGCCCCGCTGCCCACCACACTGCTCGGGGTGCCCGCCCAGGTGGCCCTGCTCGCCTCGGTCGAACGACCGCCTCAACTCCCGCGTCTGGTACGGATGATGACGGCGGGCGGCCGCACCCCGGCGAAGGTCGCGCGGGCCTTCACCGAGCGCTACGGGGTACCGCTCAGCCAGTGCTACGGCATGACCGAAACCGGCATGATCACCATGGACCTCTCCGGGAAGCACCACCCGTCGGTCGGCACCGCCGTCCCCGGCGTCCGGCTCCGGGCCGAGAACGGCGAACTGCTCGTCGCGCTGCCCCGCTCGCCCTACCTCGGCGACACCTCGCCGGACCGCTGGTCGGACGGCTGGCTGCACACCCTGGACGCCGGGGAGATCGACCCCGCCACGGGGCTGGTGACGATCCTGGGACGGCTCGACTCCCAGGTGTCGATCCGCGGGCTGAAGGTGGATCTGACCGAGGTCGAGGAGACCCTGGCCGGGCTCGACGGCGTGACGGAGGCCGTCGTGCTCCACCAGGACGCGATCGACGCCTATGTGACCCTGGCACCCGAGGTCCCGCTGTCCCGGGTACAGCAGGAACTGGCCGACCGGCTCGCGTCCTTCAAGCTTCCGAGCCGCTGGTACGTGCTGCCCCGCTTTCCGCGGACCGCGACGGGCAAGCCGCGCCGTGACCCGGCGGTGCTGCGGGCGGCGGCAGCGTGAGCACCTCCAGACGGCACCCGGCGGCCTCCGGCCCGCCCGCGACCGCCAGCACGAATCCTTCCGGAGCGGGGGGCAGCGCGATGTAGAACCGTGGGGAGCCGGGCACCGGCCCGAGGACGGTCCCGGCCGGAGCACCCAGCCGTACCGGCCGGAGCAGACCGCCGTCCGAGAGCCCGGTGCCCAGCACCTTGCCGATGGCCTCCTTCTGCGTCCACATCCGCAGGAACTGGAGAGGCCGTTCCGCCTCGGGGCGGCCGGCCAGCCAGCCGGCCTCCCGCGCGCCGAACCAGCGCCGCGCCAGGGCAGCGGCCGGGACGGCACGGAGGCGTTCCACATCCACCCCCACCGGACCCCGCGCGCCGATCGCCACGGCGGACAGGCCCGCGACATGACTGACACTCGCGTGCAGCCCGCGGGCGGCACCACCGAGCACCGGACGGCCCGAGGGCTCCCGCCCCACCAGGACCTCTTCCGGGGGCACCCCGAGGACGGCGCCGGCCGCGGCGCGCAGCAGCGCGGCGCCGGCCGGGTGCCGTTCGGCGGTCCGGGCCAGCAGGACCAGGACGCGGTCCGCACGGGCCGGCAGCGGGGCGGGCACACAGACATCTGACACAGCGGAAGACATCCGAATCATCATGCGGACACGGGAGGCGTCAATGAGCGACACCATAAGGGAGTTCGTCCTGACCACGCTGGGCGAACTCAACTACGACACGAGCGGCGTCACGGACAGCACGCCCCTCGGCGACGGCGGTCTGGAGCTGGAGTCGCTCTCGCTCGCCGAGGTCGCGATGCACGTCGAGCAGCAGTACGGGGTCCAGTTCGACGACGACGAACTGGAGGGCATCGGCAAGCTCACCCTCGGCGAGTTCAGCACGCTGATCGGCGAGCGCGCCCAGGGCCCGGCCGGGACGGGACCGGCCGCGTGACCGCTCAGGCACCACCGACCAGAAGCGAGCTGGTCGAGCTGCTCGCGTCGTACGGCGACCGGCCCCCCGGCGAGGTCCCCGACCGCGTCGATTCGCTGGAACTCGCCTGGATCATCCACTCGATGGAGGAGCGCTACGACGTGGAGCTCGACCTCGACGACGTCCGGCTCGCGCGCATGGTGACGCTCGACAGCGTGCTCGACGTCCTCGCGGCAACCCTGGGGGGTGAACCGCATGACCGCCCCGCGGCCCACGGCTGAGCGCGCGGCCGTCGTCGTCACCGGCATGGCGGTGACCACCGCCTTCGGCCGCGGAACGGACCGGCTGCGCCAGGCACTCGCGGCCGGGCAGCCGGCCTTCACCGAGGTGACCCGGTTCGACGTCGGCCGCCGGCGCGCCAAGCGGGCCGCCCACCTTCCGGGCGCCCCGGTGCTCCTGGACGAGCTGGGCGAGGTCCTCACCCAGGCGATCGGGCAGGCGGGCCTGGAGGCGGCCGCGGTCGCGCGGACGCCACTGCTGTGCGCCCGGCACAGCGATCCGTCCTGGCCGCGGGAGCGCCAGGAGGACGGTCACGCCGCCGCCACCGGCAGCGCGCTCGCGGCGCGCGCGGGGCTGCGCGACGCCCCCCGCACCTACACCAATGCCTGTGTGGCCGCGAGCACGGCGCTGGCCGACGCGGCCGCGCTGATCGCGGCCGGCCGTGAGGAGCGGGTGGCGGTGGCCGCCGGCTACCTCGTCGACGAGGACGTCTTCGCCCTGTTCGACGCGGGGCGGGCGCTCGCCGACGACGGCGCCCTGCGCTCCTTCAGCGCCGGCCGCCGGGGGCTGCTGCTCGGGGACGGGGTGGCGGCCGTGATCCTGGAGTCGGCCACCGCGGCCGAACGCCGCGGCGCCGAGCCGCTGGCGCGGCTGCTGGGCTGGGGCCGCGCCGGCGATGCCCACCACGTGTGCCAGCCGCACCCCGAGGGGCGCGGCATGGCCCGGGCGCTGGCCGCCGCGCTGGCCCGGGCCGACCGCGCCCCCGAGGAGGTCGACTACCTCAACGCGCACGGCACCGGCACCCCGTACAACGACTCCGCGGAGGCCGCGGCCGTCCACCTCGCCTTCGGGGCCCATGCGCCCAAGCTGCCGGTGAGTTCCACCAAGTCGCTGACCGGACACACGCTGGAGGCCTCCGGACTGGTGGAGTTCGCCGTGTCGGTGCTCGTCCTCCAGGAGGGACTGCTTCCGGTGAACGCCGGCTACACCGGTCAGGATCCGGCCTGCCGGCTCGACCTCGTGACACAGGCACCGCGCCGGCTGCAGCCGGCGACCGTGGTCTCCCTCAACGCCGCCTTCGGCGGTGCCAACACGGCTCTGGTTCTGGGGGCGGCATGACGGCGCGCACGCAGGTATGGGAACGGGCCTCGTGGCCCGGGCCGGACGGCGATGCGGCCGCGGGCCCGCGCAAGCTTCCCGGTTTCGTGGTGTCGTCGTTCAGCCCGCTCGTCGCCGAGGTCGCCGACCGCGTGCTGCGCGGCCACTACGGTGACCCGTCCGCGGCGGCCGGCCAGGGCGCCCGCACGGCCGTCGTGCTCGTCAGCCGGCTCGGCGACGTCGCCACCGACCGCGCGGTGGCCGCGGCGGTGGACGCCGGACGCCCGGTGCAGCCCCTGCTGTTCTTCCAGTCCGTGCCCAACTCGGTGCTCGGCCACGTGACCACCCAGTGGCAGCTGCACGGACCGGTGGTCTGCTTCAGCCCGGAGGGCGACCCCGAGGAGGCCGCGCTGGAGTACGCCGACCTGCTCTTCGCGGACGACGAGGCGGACCGGGCGCTGCTCGTCCTGGTGGAGCTCGCGAGCGGTCAGGGCGCGCACGGGACGGCGACCGCACTGCTGGTCGGCCCCGGGGACCGGGCGGCGGAAGGGATGCATCCGTGACGGCGCAGGAAACCGGGCAGCCGGCCACGACACCCGTCGACGCGCTGGAGAACGAACTCACCGTGGCCCTGCGGCAGTTCTGGTGGCTGCACGATGCCCGCTGGTACCAGGGCGTCAAGAAGCGCTTCGGCCAGGAGGTCGCCAACGAGATCAACGCGGAGGCCCTCCGGTTCGTCGGCCGGCGCGTCGGCTCGTGGTACGCGAACCGGGAGGGCACACCCGACGTGTGCTCCCCCGCCGCGTTGCGGGACGTCATCGAGTCGATCACCCGCCTCATGACCAACGAGGACATGATGCGCTCCCACACGGAGCCGGACCCCGACGGGGGAGCGGGCATCCAGACCGTCATCACCGAGCACTTCGCCCTGCGGATGCTGCGGGCCGCGCGCTCCCTGGAGGGGTACGACTGCCCCTGCCTCGACATGCGCGGCGGCTGGTTCGAAGGGCTCGGGGTCGACGTCCGCGACGAAAACAGGGAATGCATGCGGACCGGTGGAACCGTCTGCCGCTTCCACACCGAATCCGCGGCGGCCGAATCCGTGGAGACCGCCTCCGCGGAGACCGCATCCATGCAGACCGAACCCGTGGAGACCCAACCCGTGGAGACCGCCTCCGCGGAGCGCAAGGAGTTGCACCGTTCATGACCGCCAGCCCCGCTCCGGCACCTGAGCCCGACCGTCCGCCGTATGCCCGCCCGGGGCTGACCCTGCTCGTGGCCTGCGGCGCCGCCTTCATCGCGTTCCTCGGCGTCTCGGTGGTGTACATCGCCTTCCCCGAACTGCCGAAGAGCTTCCCCGGCTCTTCACTGTCGTCCCTGTCCTGGGTCGTGAGCGGATACACGGTCGTCTTCGCCGCCGCGCTGGCGCCGGTCGGAAAGATGGCCGACGTCATCGGCCTGCGCACCCTGTTCCTGCTCTCGGTGACCGGCTTCACCGCGGCCTCGCTGCTGTGCGCGCTCGCGCCGACGGCGGAACTGCTGATCGTCTGCTGCGCGCTGCAGGGGCTGTTCGCGGCCGGCATGATCCCCTCGTCGCTCGGTCTACTGCTGGCCTCCCGGCCGCCGCAGCAGCGGCCGAAGGCCATCGGCCTGTGGGGCGCCAGCTCCTCGGCGGCCGCCGCGGTGGGGCCCCCGCTGGGCGGCTTCCTGGTGCACAGCTTCGACTGGACCGGCGTGTTCCTGGTGAACGTCCCGCTCGGCGCGGCCCTGCTGCTCACGGCGTGGCGCGTGCTGCCCAAGCTGCGTACCGAGCGCGGCGGCCTGCCCGACCTGATCGGCATGCTGGCCCTGATGCTCGGCGTCGGCGGCCTGGTCGCCGGCCTGACGAAGGGCAGCACGTGGGGCTGGGGCAGCCCCGCGTTCGTGGCGACCACTGTGGGCGGCGCCCTGCTGCTCGCACTGGCGGTCCTGCGCTCGCGCCGGCACCGCGTCCCGGCGCTGGAGCTCACGCTGCTGCACACCCGTAAGTTCGCGGTGGCCAACGCGACCTTTGTGCTCTTCGGCGCGGCGATGTACTGCTGGCTGATCGCGGCGCCGCTGTTCACCACCGAGATCTGGCACTACTCGCCGCTGGCGGCCGGGCTCGCCCTGACCCCGGGCGCGGTGCTGTCCGTGGCCGCCTCGGTGCTGGCCGGGCGGATGCCCCGCAAGCACCAGCGGGCGGTGGTGGTGGCCGGCGCGCTCATGGTCGCCGTGCAGTGCGGCATCTGGGCGGTGGCCCTCAGGTCCCGGCCGGACTACCTCCTGGTGTGGCTGCCGGCCAACCTGATCGGCGGGGTGGGGATCGGTGCCGTGATGACCACGCTGTCCTCGGCGGCGGCCGGGGCGCTGCCCCCGCAGCGGTTCGCGGCCGGCGCGGGCCTGGCCATGACCTCCCGGCAGGTCGGCGCGGCCCTGGGAACCGGCGCCTTCGCGGCACTGACGGCGGCGCTGGGCGGTCCGCAACTGGGCTCGTTCCGGCAGGTGTTCCTGGTCTGCACGGTGCTCTCGGCGCTGGCCGGAGCCGTCGCTCTGTGGCTGACGGACTTGGCGGCCCGGCCCACGGCGGAGTCGTCCGCACCCGCGCGGCCCTTGTCCGAGGTACGAGGAGAATCACGATGAGCAGTCGGGCGCCCGAAGAACCCACCGGAATACAGCCCCCGGAGATCCCCGCACACGACCCGGACGACCCGGTGGAGAACGCCGTCATCGCCCGGCTCGCCGGAAACTGGCACCGCAGGGCCGCCGTGAAGCGCGAAGAGCCGCACCTCGCCGACCTGTTCGAGCCGGCGCGCGACGACTACCCGGAGAAGATCCTTCCGTTCCGGGACCACCCCACATTCCGGGCCCTGTCGCCCGAGGACCGCGCCCGCCTGCTGAGCTGGGCGTGGATCTCCTACAACCGCACCACGGTGCTGCTGGAGGGGCAGATCGTCAATCCCGCGTTCCAGCTCGGGCTCGACGGAAAGTTCCCCCAGCCGGTGGGCGAGTTGATGCAGCGCAGCCTGGCGCAGGCCATGGTCGACGAGCAGTACCACACCCTGATGCACCTCAATGCCAGTGCGGTGACCCGGCGCATGCGCAAGGAGGCGTTCCGCGACACCGCGCTGCCCAAGCCGCTCGTCGTACGGGAGCACGAGGCCCGCCTCGCCTCCTGCGCGGACGAGCGGGAACGCCGCCTGACCACCCTCGCCTTCGCCACCGTCGCCGAGATATCCATCAACGCCTATCTGAACCTGATAGCCGAGGACACCGAGATCCAGCCGGTCAACAGCGCCACCGTCCGCATCCACAACCGGGACGAGTACTGCCACGCCTCGATCTGCGCGGTGCTGGCCGAGCAGGTCCACCACGCCCTGGGCGACGCCGAACGGCGCTTCTTCCTCGACTCCCTCGTCGCCGGTCTCGAAGCGTTCGTCGGCAACGACTTCCGGGCCTGGCACCGCATCATGGCCGAGACCGGCATCCACGGCGGCCACGAGATGCTTGACGACATCCAGCACGCCGGCGGACGCAGGCGGCTGGTGCAGGACTTCTCCGGGCTGCGGAAGCTGGTCGAGAGCCTGGATGCCGTCGACGACGTCGACTTCGACTGGTCCCGGAGCGTCACCGACTCCGATGCGCTCTCGCCCACCCGCTGACCCCCAGACCTCCGGGAAACGGACACCATGACTGACTCGACCGGACAGCCGGCCCGTACCGTGCTCGTCACCGGCGGCAACCGCGGCATCGGCGCGGCGATCGCGGCGGCCTTCGTCGCCCAGGGCGACCGCGTCGCCGTCACCCACCGGGGGTCCGGCGTCCCCGAGGGGGCCCTCGGCGTGACGTGCGACGTCACCGACACCGCCTCCGTGGACGCCGCGTTCACCGAGGTGGAGGCGGAACTGGGGCCGGTGGGCGTACTGGTGGCCAACGCGGGGATCACCGCGGACGGGCTGCTGATGCGGATGAAGGAGGAGCAGTTCCTGCGGGTGCTGGACACCAACCTCGCCGGGGCCTGGCGCTGCGCCCGGCGCGCCGTCCCCCCGATGCTCCGGGCCCGCGGCGGCCGGATCATCCTGGTCTCCTCCGTGGCCGGCCTCCACGGCAGCGCCGGGCAGACCAACTACGCCGCGAGCAAGGCGGGGTTGGTGGGCCTGGCCCGCTCCCTGACCCGCGAATACGCCGCGCGCAACGTCGTCGCCAATGTGGTGGCCCCCGGCCTGATCGACACGGACATGACGGCGGCGCTGTCGCCGGAGTCCCGCCAGGAGAAGGTCCGCGGGATCCCGATGGGCCGCAGCGCCACCGCCGAGGAGGTGGCCGGCGCCGTGACCTGGCTTGCCGGGCCGCAGGCCTCCTACGTGGCCGGTGCCGTGATCCCCGTCGACGGAGGCCTCGGAATGGGACACTGAGCCGCCACTCCACAGAACCGGAAGAGGAGCACCTCTTTGTACGTTCACCCGGACCTTGAGCCGGTGCTGGCGGCGGATTCGTCCTGGGCGACCTCGATTCGGGCCACCGGACGTGCGCCCGCCTCTGTCCCGGCTCTTCGAATGTCCCCTCCCTGTCCCCGCCCCTCGAATTTCCCATTCCGCCACCGGGCCTTCACAAAGGGATAATGGGAACAGTGAATTCCGTATGCCCCGGCCGGACCGAACGACGGCCGGGGTGCGGACTTTCCATCGGAAAACTCACCGGAATCCCTGCCGGTTCAAGCAATTCAGTCGATCCGGTGCTCAGCTGGCGCAGGGCCTCGGCTGCGGCGGCAGTCCCTTGTTCACCGCGTCCATACGCGAACGGGCGTCGAGCTTGGCGAAGATGTTCCGCAGATGACGCTTGACCGTGCCCTCGGAGATGGCGAGCAGACTGGCGATCTGACGGTTGCTCAACGCCTGTGCGACATGCTCCAGGATCTCCGTTTCCCGGCTCGTCAACGCCTCCCGCCCACCCTCCTGCCCGGTGCGCCGCAGGCGGAGGCACAGACGGGGGC